>JAJQAT010000025.1 GCA_021203665.1 Bacillota bacterium | reverse complement strand
ATACATATGTTTCACGTGAAACATTACATTCTTGTTAAATTTTAAAAATGTTTCACATGAAACATTTACAAATGAAAGATTTATGGTATAATAAATAGGTGAATACTTTAGTGCCGCCGCAAAGCGGCGAATGGAGAATATAAATGACAAAAGTAATTGCAATAACAAATCAAAAGGGCGGAGTGGGCAAAACAACCACCTCCGTTAATTTATCGTCCTGCCTTGCATATGAGGGTAAAAAAACACTTCTCATAGACTGCGACCCGCAGGGTAATTCCACAAGCGGATTGGGAATCGAAAAAAATGCCTATTCCTTATCCATATATAATTGCCTTGTTGACAGCTCAAAGACAAAGGACGCCGTTATTAAAACAAAATACAATAATTTATACATAATTCCGTCGTCCTCCGACCTGTCCGCGGCTGAAATAGAGCTTGCTTACGAGAATAAGCGCGAATTTTTTCTGAAAAAAGCCGTTGACGCGGTAAAAAACGACTTTGATTTTATCATAATAGACTCGCCGCCGGCGCTCGGAATGATTACCATAAATATATTAACCGCATCGGACTCGGTTTTGATACCTATTCAATGCGAATACTACGCTCTCGAGGGTCTTAGCCAGCTTATAACAACAATAAAAACCATCAAGAAAAAGCTTAACCCGAGTATAGAAATAGAGGGCGTACTCGGAACAATGTACGACGGCAGAACAAACCTTTCAATACAGGTTCTTGACGAGGTTAAAAAATATTTCCCCGAAAAGGTTTACAAAACCGTAATTCCGAGAAATGTAAGACTGAGCGAATCGCCGTCATTCGGAGAGCCTATAATTAATTACGACAGAACCTCCAAGGGTGCGGACGCGTATATGGCTCTGGCTAAGGAAGTAATAAGAAAGAATTAAAACGTAAAGGAGTGAGTATATGCCAAAAAAAGGATTGGGTAAAGGTCTTGATTCTCTTTTCAGCGGCGATGATATTGAAGAGGTTTCCTCCGATATGAATTACTCAAAAGAGGGAGATATTACAAATATCCGTTTATCGCTGATTGAGCCAAACAAAAAACAGCCGCGCCGCAATTTCGACGAGGAAAAAATAGCCGCTCTCGCCGATTCGATAAAGGAAAACGGCTTGATACAGCCTATTATAATAACTCCATCCGAAAACGGTATGTATAAAATAGTGGCGGGAGAAAGACGCTGGCGGGCGGCTAAAAAAGCAGGCTTAAAGGAAATTCCCGCTGTCGTGCGTACATATAACGATGAGCAGGTCGCGGAAATCGCTCTTATTGAAAATCTACAGCGCGAAAACTTAAATCCGATTGAAGAGGCGGTTGGATATAATCTTCTTATGGAGGAATTTAATCTTACGCAGGAGCTTATAAGCCGGCGCGTCGGTAAAAGCCGCAGCGCGGTAGCAAACTCGCTGAGGCTCCTTTCTCTTGAGGACGATATTAAAAAGCTTGTTATAAACGGCTCTCTTTCAAGCGGACACGCCCGCGCGGTGCTTTCGCTTGACAATGCCGAAATGCGCGCCGCTCTTGCAAAGCGCATTGTTGACGATAATCTCAATGTCCGCCAGGCGGAGGCGTTGGCAAAACAGCTTCAGCGCAAAGCTCCGCCCAAAAAGCAAAAGGAAAAAACAGCGTATGATATTGAAATAGAAGGTCTGCAAAACAAGCTTTCGTCCGCAATGGGTACAAAGGTCAGAATTAATCACGGACCGAAAAAGGGAAAAATCGAGATTGAATACTACGGAAACGATGATTTGGAACGAATTTTGGAATTTTTTAGGATAAAAGGAGAATAAGAATGGACAACAGTAATTTACTTTTTATAGCTCTCGCTATAATGCTGATTTTGATAGTAATCTGCTTTATATTAAACGCGGTAAACTCGTCAAAAATCAGCACAATTATGGATTATTCCGATGACGGCGACATTATCGGAGCATTAAAGGATTATTATGACAAGGTCGATGATTTGTCAAAAACTGTAAATGATGCGTCGGACGCCGTTCTCCAGTCGCGCTTGGCGAACTGTGAAAACGACTCTAATATATCCCTTAAAAAAATAGGCATCGTTAATTTTGACGCGTTCGACGATGTAAAGGGCAAGCTGAGCTTTGCTCTCGCGATTCTCAATAACAATAACGACGGCATAATATTCACCTCTATTTACGGTCATAATTCATGCAACACCTATGTGCGCGAGATAATCGGAGGAGAAACGCCGATAAAGCTTTTAGAAGAGGAAAAAACGGCTCTCAGCGAGGCGAAAAATAAACTGAAGAAGGCGGATAACAATGGCTAATAAGAATGATAAGAACGATAAAAACGATAACAAATCACTGTTTGTATATACCGCGCTTATATTTATTGTGGCGGTGCTGCTCATCATACTGTCGTTTTTCGGACAGACAAACCTGCAAAAAAGTCAGCCCGTCACCGAGGAAAGCACCGAGCAGGCGCCGTCCGGCATAACCGAAAAAGCGGCTGTTTTAAGTGAGGAAAACAAAAATCTGCTTGAGGAAAACAATACGATAAAGGCTGAAAACGAGCAGCTTCAAGCCGAAAACGCCGAGCTTGTTCAAAAGCAGGCGGTAAACGATTTGCTTTTGAGTGCCAACGGATATTACTCCCTCGGAAACGGCGAAAAGGCGCTTGAGATTTTGAGTACAATCGATTATGATACCCTAAGCGTTGACCAGCAAATAATTTACGATAATATAATAAACAATCTGCAATAAGAAAGAAAGGACGAAATAAAAATGTTAGACATCAAAATTTTAAGACAGGAACCCGAACGCATAAAGGAGGCTCTCAAAAACCGCAACAACCCGCTTGACATAGAGCCGGCAATCGAGCTTGACAGGCAAAGACGCGCGCTTCTTACAGACGTTGAGCAGAAAAAGGCAAAGCAAAATGAAATCAGTAAAAAAATTCCACAGATGAAAAAGGCGGGAGAAAATACGGACAGCATTTTTGCCGAAATGAAGGAGCTCAGCAACGAAATCAAAGCCGATGATGAAAGGGTAAGGGATATTGACGAGCAGCTTCGCAATTTTATGCTCAAAATTCCGAATATACCGAACAGCGAGGTTCCCGTGGGCGCGGACGACAGTGAAAATGTCGAAATAAGAAAATTCAGCGAGCCGAGAAAATTTGACTTTGAGCCTAAGGCTCATTGGGACATCGGCACAAATCTCGACATTCTCGATTTTGAAAGAGGCACAAAGATAGCCGGAACGCGTTTCACGGTTTATAAGGGTCTTGGCTCAAGACTTGAAAGATCGGTTATTCAGTTCTTTTTAAATACTCATACGGAGGAATCCGGATATACCGAAATATTCCCGCCGTATATGGTAAACAGAGCGTCCATGACGGGCACGGGTCAGCTTCCTAAATTCGAGGAGGACGCTTTCAAGGTTGCAAACAACGGATTTTTCCTTATACCGACGGCTGAGGTTCCCGTAACCAATCTTCACCGCGACGAAATTCTTGACGGAAACAATCTTCCGATTAAGTACACGGCATATTCGGCTTGCTTCAGAGCGGAGGCGGGCAGTGCCGGACGCGACACGAGAGGTCTTATCAGACAGCACCAATTCAACAAGGTCGAGCTTGTTAAGTTTGTCAAGCCGGAAAACAGCTATGACGAGCTTGAAAAGCTGACAAACGATGCCGAAAAGCTTTTGCAGATACTCAATATTCCATACAGGGTTGTATGCCTTTCCACCGGCGACCTCGGCTTCTCTTCGGCAAAGACATATGATATTGAGGTATGGATGCCGAGCTACGGCAGATATGTTGAAATTTCGTCCTGCTCAAATTTTGAGGACTATCAGGCGAGACGCGCGAATATCAGATACAAGGATAATCCCAAGGATAAGGCTAAATTCGTGCATACTCTTAACGGTTCGGGACTTGCTGTAGGAAGAACGGTAGCGGCTATTTTGGAAAATTATCAAAATGCCGACGGAAGCGTAACCGTCCCCGAGGCACTTGTTCCTTATATGGGTACGGATACGATTTCAAAATAATATCCGGTCGGATTTTGCGGACAAAATATGTCCGCTTTTCTGTATGGATTTAATCATGGCTTATATCGGTATATTGTGTCAAAAAATTTTTCTTGACACAATATATTGTTATGGTTTTATGTAAACCAAATTACGGTTGATTTTAACTTATCAACATCATAAATTTTCCGATTATCCACGCGAAAATGACTTAAAAACGCGGTTTAAGAAAAAGTTATCCACGTTATCCACATAGTTATCCACGTTTTGCGGATAATTTTTATAATTAAAAAAACGGCTTAGCTGTGCGGTTTTTTAGGTTTACAAATTTGAATTACATAAATTTACCGATTTAAACACCGTTTTTAAGAGGAAAATGCGGATAAATCGGCTTTGTCGGAATAAAACCGCGGTTTAAAGTCATTTTTGAGGGCTTATACGCCGGATACCGCTCTCCACACCGCGTGTATAAATACAGGGATAAACGGAAAAGCTAAATTTTTGTATTTTGGAGGATTTTTGTGATTACACCGCGTTTAAAATGTATAATCGACCACACAACCGGAGCAAGAATTGCCGACATCGGCACCGACCACGCGTATATTCCGATATATTTGATTGAAAACAATATTGCGGAGCATGTAATAGCCGGCGATATACGCCGCGGACCGGTGGAAATTGCCCGCGCGAATGTTCATAATCATAACCTGTCCGACCGTATAGAGGTAAGGCTCGGCGGCGGCTTATCCGTTTTTGACAACGGCGAGGCGGACACCGTAATTATCGCGGGTATGGGCGGAGTGCTGATAAGTGAGATAATTGCCGAGGATATTGAAAAGGCTAAAAATTGCAGTCTTGTTCTTCAGCCTATGAACGCTCAAAATGAGCTTAGAAAGTACCTTATCGGCAATAATTTTATGATTACGGGCGAGGATATAGCCGTTGAGGGCTTTAAGGTTTATAATATAATAACCGCTCAATACGGCAGGCAGGAGCCTTTTAAAAGCGAAATAGAATACCACATTCCGAAAACACTCAAAAATCACAAATACTATAAAAATCTATATGATAAAAAGCACCGCGAATTTACAAAGATTATAAAAGGACTTGAAAATTCAAAGGATATTGACGAGGAAAAGCTGAATTTATACAAATATCTGTTAGGAGAGTTGGAAAAATATGAAAGCGAATAAAATAATCGAAATAATTGAAAGCTTTTGTCCCGAAAGGCTCGCTTATTCCTGGGATAATGTGGGACTTTTATGCGGCGACGGCGAAAAAGAGGTTAAAAAAATATTTGTCACTCTCGACACGAATTTAAATACCGTAAGGGAGGCGGCGGAAAACGGAGCCGATATGATAGTTTCGCATCACCCGATACTTTTGGGCGGTATAAAGCGTATTGACTATTCGACCGCGACGGGTCAAATGCTTAAAATTCTTATAGAAAACAATATCACTCTTTTTGCCGCTCACACGAATATGGATACCGCAAGCGGCGGAATAAATGACAGACTTGCGAAAATGTTTAATCTTACGGACGTTAAAATTTTGGATCAACACACCGATGACAGCTCCGCGGGGCTCGGACGTTTAGGAAAGCTTCCGAAGGATATGACATTCGGCGAATTTGCAAAGAAGTGTAAGGAGGTTTTAAACACGCCGTTTCTGCGCGTATCGGGAAACACGGATAATATTATAAGCACTGTCGCGGTTGCCTCCGGCAGCTGCAGTGAGATTATTCCTCTCGCGTATGAAAAGGGCGCCGATGTAATTATTACCGGCGATATGAAATATCATAATATGATTGATATGACGGAGAAAGGCATATGCGTAATCGACGCGGGACATTATCCCACGGAAATATGCGTTATGGATATATTCGAGGATATTTTAAAGGACACCGGAGTTGAGATTATAAAATCAAAAAACAAGGATATTTTTAATCTTGTTTGACAGATTCGATATTATATTGTATAATTATTAAAGAGTAAGTCAGACGATTGCGCCGTTTTCGGTGAGGAAAGTCCGGGCTCCACAGAGCAGGGTGCCGGCTAACGGCCGGTAAAGGCGACTTTAAGGATAGTGCAACAGAAAATAAATGCCTCCGCTTGTCGGACGGTGATTGTGGAAATGTGCGGTAAGAGCGCACAGGGAAGATGGCAACTGAATTCCCGTGTAAACCCCACTCGGAGCAACTTTGGGAATGTTAAGCTTGCTCGGCGTGTTCCCTTGAAAGGCTGGAGCGCATTGGTAACTTTGCGTCGAGATAGATAATCGTCTAATACAAAACCCGGCTTATAGATTTGCTCTCGTTCAAAAAGACTGCCCAAAAGCAGTCTTTTTTATTGTTTAATATTCAATAAGGGGCTTTGCCCCGTCATTCAACGTTTCAGTGGCGGATGGTTGACTTACTTGCAAATCAACGCCGCCACTGAAAAAAGTAAGTGAAACCCGCCGCCTATAGAGGCGGGGACATCTTACTTTTAGTTATATCACCATACCGCCGTCAACATTTATTACCTGTCCGGTTATAAAAGAGGAATCATTTTCGGCAAGGAAAAGTATCGCTTTTGCCACCTCGTTCGGTTTTCCTGTTCTTTCAAGCGGAGTTTCACCGCAAAGACATTCCAAATCCTCGGCGCTTAAATGACCGTTCATTTCCGTTTCAATAACACCCGGCGCGATGCAGTTTACACGTATTCCGGACGGACCCAGCTCCTTTGCTAAAGCCTTTGTAAACCCTATCACGGCGGCTTTTGACGCGCTGTAATGCACCTCGCAGCTTCCTCCGGTTACTCCCCACATAGACGAAACATTTATAATGCTTCCGCTGTGGTTCGCAATCATATCCTTTACAAATGCTTTTGTTACAAGAAACATTCCCTTTATATTCACGTCGAACATTCTGTCCCAGTCGCCTTCGGAAATATCCGTAAAGAGCTTTTGCTGAGCTATTCCGGCGTTATTCACAATCACGTCTGCTTTGCCGTAATTTTTATGAATGAAATCAGCCATTTCCTTGACTTCGCCGTCTTTTGAAATATCCGCCTTTACAATAACGGCGCCTGTTTCGTTTTTTATTTTCTCGGCTTCGGCTTGACTATTGTTATAGTTAAGAAATACTCTGTATCCCGCTTTTGAAAATTCATACGCGCATTCTCTTCCTATTCCGCGGCTTCCTCCGGTTATTAAAACATTTTTCATATTCTATTCTTCCTCCGGTTTCATTTTCGGTATAAACACTCTTTCCGGTTTTTTTTCTTCCTTTGTTTTTGACCTTTCAAGAGCCTCATTCATACAGTATTCCTGACAATCGAGCCTTTTTCTTCCGCGTCTGTCCTTTATATAAACCCCGTCGGTTTGTATATGCGCGCGCATTGTGTCGGCAAGCTGAATATCAAGAACATTTATAACCTCTTTTTTCAAATTTTCATCATCAATCGGAAACATAATTTCCACGCGCCTGTTAAGATTTCTTTGCATCCAGTCCGCGCTCGCGCAGAACACATTTTCCTGTCCGTCATTATAAAAGTAATAAATTCTCGTATGCTCAAGGTATCTGCCCACTATCGAGCGAACAGTTATATTTTCGGAAAGTCCCTCTACTCCCGCGCGCAGCGCGCAAATTCCTCTCACTATAAGGTCTATCCTGACGCCGCTTTGGCTCGCCCTATACAAAAGAGCTATAATATCCGGATCGACAAGGGAATTAACCTTTGCTATAATTCTTGCCTTTCTTCCCTCCTCGGAATGCTTTATTTCACGTTCAATCATTTCCTCGGTCTTTTTTCTCAGCCAATTAGGCGCCAAAATAAGCTTATTCCAATGTGATGGCTCCGAAAATCCCGAAATCATATTAAAGAAAGCTCCCGCGTCGTCGCCGATAAGCTTTGAACAGGTCAAAAGTCCCATATCGGTATAAAAATTAGCCGTTATATCGTTATAGTTGCCCGTTCCCAAATGAACATATCTTCTTATTCCGTCCTCCTCGCGGCGGACAATTTCCGTTATTTTTGAGTGGGTTTTAAGTCCCAAAAGACCGTATATGACGTGACAGCCCGCTTTTTCGAGCTTTCTCGCCCATATAATATTGTTTTCCTCGTCGAATCGCGCCTTTAATTCCACAAGCACGCTTACCTGCTTGCCATTTTCAGCCGCGCGGGAAAGAGCCTCTATAATCGGCGAATTTCCGCTTACTCTGTAAAGGGTCTGCTTTATGGCGAGGACATTCTCGTCAACCGCCGCCTGCTTTATTAAATCAACTATGGTTGAAAAGCTGTCATATGGGTGATGAAGAAGTATATCTCCCTCACGGATTTTTTCAAACAAATCAACATTTCTCAATTCCGGTCTTACCTGCGGCTTAAAGGGTTCGTATTTGTACTTTGAAAAACCGTCCTCGCCGTACAGCTTATTTAAAAACGTTAAGTCTATCGGACCGTTTATTTTGTAAATATCGTCATTTTTTACCTTAAGCTCCTTTTTAAGTATCGAAAGCAATTCCTTTTTAATATTGCAGTCCACCTCAAGACGAATAACTCCGCTTCTTTCGCGCTCCTTTAGACTTTTTTCTATTTCAAGCAGCAAATCCTCGCTGTCGTCCTCATCGATTGGAATATCGGCGTCCCTCATTACCCTGTAAGGATATGAGCATATAACATCATATCCCATAAAAAGCATGGGTAAAAATTTCTGAACTATTTCCTCCAAAAGTATATACTGTCTTTTGTTGTCGCTTGACGGCAGCTTTATTATGCGCTTGAATATAGACGGTATCTGAACGGTAGCGAACGCCTGCTCCTTATTTTCCTTTTTTATGAGCGCGCATATATTAAGCACCTTGTTTTGAATAAGCGGAAACGGTCTTGACGAATCCACCGCCATCGGCGTAAGAACGGGATATATCTCGTTTTTAAAATATCTCTCAACAAAATCCTCCTGCTCGGCGGAAAGATTATTTCTGTTAAGTATACATATATTTTCCATCACAAGCCTCGGAACAAGCATTTTTGAATATGTATTATATTGCTCCTCAACCATTTTATGAGTTTTTTCCGAGATTGCCGAAAGCTGCTCCGTCGGAGTAAGTCCAGACGCGTCCTTCTTTTTATAATCGGATATTTCCATATTTTTTAAAGACGCCACGCGCACCATAAAAAACTCATCAAGGTTTGATCCTGTTATGGCAAGAAATTTAAGCCTTTCAAATAAGGGATTTTCCTTATCCTTTGCCTCGCTCAAAACACGCATATTAAAATCCAGCCATGAAAGCTCTCTGTTTATATAATTTTCACTGTCTGTATAGTCAATCATTATTATTTCAATCCTTTCTTAACAAGCACAGCCTTTATTCCGAATACCTCTTCAAAAAATTCCGCCGCTATATTAAATTCTCTTGTTTCAAGCGTTATATCCTCATCGGTATATGCCGTTACTATAAGATTTCCGCTTCTTACGGATGATTTAATTTTTTCTATCTTTTGATTATATTCCACATCAAGCGCCTTTGCCAGCGAAAGAACCGCGGCGAGCTTTGATATAAGCAGCTTTCTGTTCTTTGAGTAATTGTTGTATTCCGGAAAGCTGAACACACCGTTTTGGAACAGCACAACACATGAAATAATTTCGGTTTCCTTTTGTGAAAGTCCGAGAATCGGATTTGCCTTTATAATGTCATACGAATATTTATTGTACCCGTTCAGATTTATATAATAACCGGTATCCTCAAAGATAGACGCTACCTTAAGCAGTACAAGATGACGCTTTGAAAGTCCGAACTTTTTTGACAGGGTATTCATAATACACATTCCGTTTTCCGTCACCTTATTGTAATGGCGGCGGCTTACGTCATATTTGCCGGCGTAATACTTCGCGCTTGAAATAATGTCGTCGGTGAATATATGATTTGTGTGAGTATATGAATTTTTTTCGGCATACTCAACCAATATTCCGTCTACAAGGGATATATCCGAGGCAATTATATTTTTTTCCTTTTCGTTTTCTATAAACATCTTGTAAAACAATATCGACGGAAGTATAAGCTGCACGCTGTCATAGGGAATATCGTATTTTTCCTCTATATACTCAAATCCTCTTTCGTTTATAAGCTCGTACACATAATTTAAATCCTTTAATTCTATTTTATCTCCCTGTATTCCGCATATTTTCTTTATATGCTCTACCTGATTTCCGAGAGCCACAAAATACTTATAATTCGGATTTTTGAAAAATACCTTTTTATAGTTATTTATATTAGATTTTATATAATCCTCTATAATGCCGAAGGAATACATATTATTATTCTTTTCCGAATATAAAATTTCAAGAACCTTCATAGAGCCTATCGGAACATTCTGCGAAAACTGCAAATTTGAATTTTCATAAAACGATATTTGAGCGCTTCCCGATGAAACGTCAACTATAACCGCTCCGTCTTTAATTATCTTGTCAAAATAATCGCATTTGAGCGCGAGAGCCTTATTATGAAGAAATCTTTCCTCCTCGTTTGAAATTATGCTTACCTTTATTCCCGTTCTTATATTAATCTGGTCTATTATATACTCGCTGTTTGAAGCCTCCCTCACGGCTGTTGTTGCATAGCAAACATAGTCCTCGACGCCGTATCCCTTCATTATAAGCAGATATTTTTCAAAACACCCGCATATTTTTTCCACAAGTCCGTAGCTTATTTTACCCACCGCGTAGGAATCCTTTCCCAACGATATATCATACCTTACCGTGTCGAGAACGGATATGCCGCTGCTTTTTGAAATTTGCGCTATTTTCATTGTTATTCCCGTGGAACCCAGCTCTATAGCCGCAAAAACCTTATATCTTGACACCTTCAATCATATCCTTTCATTTATAACTCTTTTTTATTTTTCCATTCTCAAGACAATTATACATAATTATAAAAAAAATCTCAATATTTTTCTTGATTAATTTACGTAAATTTGATATTATAGAAGAT
>JAJQAT010000147.1 GCA_021203665.1 Bacillota bacterium | reverse complement strand
ATATTATATAATAAGAGGAAAGGAGTGAATTTTATGTATGTATTGGTTGGCAGCGCCACAACCGCCGCGCGGCTGAAAAAGGCGGCGGAAAGGATTGTGGGATTTCCGGCGTATGTGGTTCATACGCCCGCGGCACTGGGCGGGGGCGGATGCTCGTATTCCGTGAGGCTTGACGACCGCGCTTTGGAGGATATAAAAACGATAGCGAGCGACAACAGACTTCCCATAAAGGGTATTTATACAGAAAAAATTGAAAACGGGGAGCGTGTGTATAATGCTGTATCTTGATAATGCCGCCACGACTGTGAAAAAGCCGTTTGCGGTATATGCGCGTCTGATAAAAAGCACCGTTTTCGGAGGGGGAAATGCGGGACGCGGAGGGCATAAAAGGAGTATGGAGGCGGCGCGCGCGATTGTGGACGCGCAGGATTTAACAGCGCGGCTTTTTAATATTCCCGAGCCGCAGAATATTGCGTTTACCCAAAACGCCACCTACGCGCTGAATACGGCTATTTTCGGAACGGCGGGAGAGGGCGGGCATATCGTGGTTACCGCCATGGAGCATAACAGCGTGCTGCGTCCGGCGCACAGATTGGGTAATTACACGGTTGTCGCCGCCGACAGAAACGGCTTTGTACACGCCGCCGATGTCGAAAGGGCGGTAAGGGAGGATACGCGGCTCATAGTATGCACGCACGCGTCGAACGTGTGCGGAACGATACAGCCCGTATATGAAATAGGGCGCATTGCAAAAAAGCGCGGCATACCGTTTCTGATAGACGCGGCGCAGACGGCGGGCTGCCTGGAGATTGACGCGGTGAGGATGAACGCCGATATGATAGCGTTTTCGGGTCATAAGGGACTTATGGGACCTCTCGGAACGGGCGGACTGTATATTAAAAATCCGGAGCGCGTCGCGCCGCTTGCGGTCGGCGGCACCGGCAGCTATTCCGAAAGCGCCGTTCAGCCGGATATTATGCCCGATAAGTTTCACAGCGGCACAATGAATACGCCGGCTATAGCGGCATTGGGTGCGGGAGTTAAATATGTTTTGAGGCACGGCGCAAAATATATAGGGGAGTACGAAAAGCGGCTTGCCGATATTTTTAAGGAAAGCCTGCTGAATATGGATAATGTCACGGTGTACGGCAGTGATAATTCCGTTGCGACGGTCGCCTTTAACGTCGGCACGCTCGGCAGTGAGGAGACATTTGAAAGACTTCGCGGAAAAGCCGCCGTGCGCGCCGGCTATCACTGCGCCCCGCTTGCCCACAGAGCACTCGGCACGGAGGCCGGAGGAGCTGTGCGCGCGTCGTTCGGAGTGTTTAACACTAAAGCGGACGCGGAGAGGATGACCGATTATGTTTATAGGGTGAGTAAGAATTTAAAGGGATAGATTATTCTGTCCCGTACATAAAAAGTTAAAAAAAGCGAATAATATTTTTGAAAAAGTCTTGACAAAAGTTGTCGGCTCTGATATAATAATGCAAGTCGGTCAGCGAAAAGCCGAACGGCTTAATACGCGGGTGTAGTTCAATGGTAGAATTCCAGCCTTCCAAGCTGGTCGCGTGGGTTCGATTCCCATCACCCGCTCCATTATATGTGTCTGTAGCTCAGTCGGATAGAGCAATTGCCTTCTAAGCAATGGGCCGGGGGTTCGAATCCCTCCAGACACGCCAAAAGCACTCTCTAATTGTTTTTTGGACATACTTAGCGGACGGTAAATAGCTGCCGCCAAGTTTTTATGGTGGGTGTAGTTCAGTTGGTTAGAGCGTCAGTTTGTGGCACTGAATGTCGTGGGTTCGAATCCCACTACCCACCCCATTTTTTTTGCGGAGATGCCCTCTGCATTATAGGGATAAATACAGGGATATAGCCAAGTCGGTAAGGCACCGGATTTTGATTCCGGCATGCGTAGGTTCGAGTCCTGCTATCCCTGCCATTATACGGGCCATTAGCTCAGTCGGCAGAGCACTTGACTTTTAATCAAGTTGTCCGGGGTTCGAATCTCCGATGGCTCACCACCAAAGACGGCTTAAACACTATGTTTGAGCCGTTTTTGCTTGTTTTGATTTTTTTGTTTTTTGGAGCTTGAATATAAAACAACCGCAATATTAATGAAAGGGACGTGAATTATATGAGCGATATAAAGGAGCTTTTACAAAAGGTGGCAAACGGTGAAATAACGCCGGAGGAAGCCGAGTTAAAGCTGAAAATGCAGCCGTTTGAGGATTTGGGCTACGCCAAGCCGGACTGCCACCGCGCTTTAAGGCAGGGTGCCGCCGAGGTAATATACGGAGCAGGCAAAACGGCGGAGCAGATAATCGGCATATCAAGGTCGCTAACGGAACACGGTCAGAAAATGATACTCATAACACGTCTTGACGCGGAAAAGGCGGCGGCGGTAAACGCGGAAATTCCGTTGGATTACCGCGCTGAGGCAAGGATAGGAATAATCGGCGGTATGCCCGAAAGCAAAACGGGCAAAATAGTTATCGCCACGGGCGGCACAAGCGATATACCCGTCGCCGAGGAGGCGGCGGTGACCGCGGAGGCGTTCGGCAACTGTGTGACGAGGCTTTACGATGTCGGCGTCGCGGGAATACACCGCTTGCTTGCGTACAGCGAGGATATTATGACGGCGCGGGTAATTATCGCCGTTGCCGGAATGGAGGGCGCGCTTGCGAGCGTTATAGGCGGAATGGCGGACTGCCCCGTTATTGCCGTCCCGACAAGCGTAGGCTACGGCGCCGCGTTCGGGGGACTTACTGCGCTTTTAGCCATGCTGAATTCCTGCGCGAGCGGCGTAAGCGTCGTGAATATAGATAACGGCTTCGGCGCCGGATATTTGGCGAGCATGATAAATAAAATGTGATAAACAATGCCGCCGCAAGTCTTCCCTTGGGGGAAGGCGGCATTTGCGAAGCAAATGACGGATGAGGGATTCCTCGGTGCGTCTCGCGGAGGACACCTACGCCCGCCCGCCTTGCAATCCTGTCGAAATTTTTATACCTGAAATATTGACAAACAATGCCGAAAGTAATATAATCTCTTAGGAAAAAATCAAATAAGGAGAAATTCAATGAGCAACAAGGAATCAAAATACGGATTTGCAACACAATGTATACATTCGGGAAACAAGCCCGACGCGGAAACGGGAGCGATTGAGCGCCCCATAACGATGGCGAACAGCTACGTTCTGCCGTATGACCCGTCAAAGGTAAACTGGTCAAGCGCGGACGACGATAAGCCGATTTACACGCGTAACGGCGGCGCGAATCAGATGTATTTGCAGGAAAGAATGGCGCTTTTGGAGGGCGGCGAATCGGCGGTTGTATTGTCGAGCGGCGTGGCGGCTCTTTCCGGAACATTTTTCTCTCTTTTAAAGAGCGGCGACCATGTAATTTTTTCGGATGTAACATACATAGCCGTTTACAGACTTTTAAACGAATTGTTCAACAATAAATTCGAGGTTGAAACAACAATTCTTGACACGTCGGATTTGGACGCCGTGGAGAAAGCGGTAAAACCGAACACAAAGCTGATACACATAGAAAGCCCCGGCAATCCGACTCTTAAAATCACGGACATCAAGGCTGTTGCCGATATTGCGCATAAGCACGGCGTACTTCTTTCGGTTGACAACACCTTCTCGTCGCCGTATAATCAAAAGCCGCTTGAATTGGGCGCGGATATAGTTATCGAAAGCCTTACAAAGTATATAAACGGTCACGGCGACGCTATGGGCGGAGCGGTGATTTCAAGCAAGGAAATCATAGACAAAATCAAGGCGCAGGCAATGGTAAACCTGGGCGGCACAATAAGTCCCTTTAACGCGTGGCTTATAATGCGCGGCTCGTCCACGCTGCCGCTGAGAATGAAGCAGCATAATGAAAACGGTCAAAAGGTGGCTGAATATCTTGAAAGCTTGCCGTGCGTAACCTTTGTCGCGTACCCGGGACTTAAGAGCTTTAAGGGTCACGATATTGCCGCGAAGCAGATGAGCGGATTCGGCGGTATGCTTTCATTCGGCATCAAAGCCGACCACGATAAGCATAATGAATTTGTAAGTCACTTAAAGGTTATAACCTCGGCGGTATCGTTGGGACACGGCGCGAGCTTAATCGCGTTCCTCGGCGAGGACGACGAGCGTCAGTATCTGTTCCCGGAGGAATTTCACAACGGCTTCTTCCGCATGAGTGTGGGAACGGAGGACGCGGAGGATATTATAGCCGACCTTGACAACGCCTTCAGAGCGGTCGGACTGCTTTAAAATAACAAAACAATCAAAAATCCGCAAAAGCGGATTTTTTGATAATATATAAATCAATACCCCAAATTCAAACCAAAAATTTTCAATATTGTGCCGCCGGAACAACAAAACCCCGCGCGGATATATTATAATAAATCCATAATATTTCAGGGAGACTTTTAAAAGGACATTTACCGGAACGCGGTACTTGTGTTTGCCCTTAGGCGCGGATGAAGGTGGTTTGAATGATTCAATATGATATGAAACTTTTTCATAAGGTATACAGAGAAATCGCCGAGGAGCTCGGCTGTGACGCGGCTGTCGCGATGTATCATATGTTTAAAGGCACACAGGTATGCTTCCCGATAAGACTTTTGGACCCTGAGCTTGTGAGGGAGATGATAGCGAGGGAGCATAACGGTTACAATGTAAAGCTGCTGGCGAAAAAGTACGATTATTCCGAGAAAACAATAAGGCGGATAATCAAGGAAAAAGAATCACAAAAAAGGGGTAATGAGAAATGAACAAAAAATTTTTAGCGGGACTTATTTCCGCGCTTATGTGCGTATCGCTTATAGCGGGATGCGGAGCAAACACGGCAAATACCGAAACCGCCGATGAAACGGCGGCGGAGGAAACCGTTGAGCCTACCGATGATGCCGTACAGGCAAGCCACTCCGATCAGAAAAGCAAAAAAATATCGGTAAAGGATCTTTCCGAAACATCAACTCCGATAGGTGTGGCGGATCTTGAGGCGGAAATTGACGGAAACGCTGTTTATGTTTCGGGAAGATTTATCAACAATGAGGCTGAATATGAAAAAACGGTTATCGAAGCCGAAATTGAGGTGTTAAATTCGGCGGGTGAAACCATAGCATCCTCCACAATCAGCACATTTTGGATGCTGGACGACGGAGACGAATATCCGTTCGATGAGGAATATGTAGGAAAGATTGAGGACGGGGACGTTGCCGATAACGATACCCTTACCGTGGAAATCACGGAAATGACAATAAAGGATTCAACGCTTGACTATTTGAGTAATTGTCTTGACAGCGACAAGTACGACCTTGACGACCTGCTTGACGATGAAAGCTATAATCAGGCTCAAATCCTTTGGGAGGAAATACAGGAGGAATACGGCGATGATTTGCCGAAGGAGCTGAAGAAAATCGAGGCGGAGCTTAAGGACGGCGGCTTTGACCCGACAGACCTGTCAAAGGGTCCGTCTGACGGCGATGAGGCGGAGCCGGAAGCGGAGGAAGAATAAAGACGGAGGACATTCCGCATAGATTATAAAAAACGGCGAAAGGACGTTTTAAAGCGTCCTTTTCGCCGTTAATGCGGTTTTCTTTACTGAAATATGTATTCGTTAAGGTCATACATAAGGTCGTTTATTTGCATAATTGTGAGCTTATGCTCGATGCAGTAAATCAAGATTGCGTCGCGTCTTGTACGCGGATAAAGCTCGCCCAAGCCCGCAATTTTGAGCAGGTAAGAGGTTTCCTCAAGATTGAGCCCGAATCCGACCGCAAGCTGTATAACCTTGTCGCGCGAGGGTGATTTTACGCCGGAGAAAATCTGGTACGCGTAATTTTCGCTGAGCGCGCCGCGCCGTATTACCTGCATTTTATTTACCTTCTTTTCCTTCAGAAGCCGCTGTAAATGCGACTTTAATTGAGGATTGTATAAATCCTCCTCATTTTCGGAAAGGAATTTTTGAATTGACTCGGCGCTTTTAATATCGTTTAACAGCTCTGACGTTGATTTCATATACATTCACCTCACGGAGTATTTTAACATAAAAATCAAAGGAAATCAATAAGGAGGATTGAGCTTTGGAGGGATATAAAATCGCGGCGCAGCTTTCGTCGGGTGAAAATTCCGATGTGTATCTCGCCGTAAAGGACGGCAGGGCGTACATAATGAAAAAAATCAAAATCGGAAGCGTTATGCCGTATGAGATGATGCTCGGAATACGTCACAAAAATCTCGCGCGCGTGTATGAGGTTTGCGAGGAGGAAAGCACCGTTATACTGGAATACGTCACTGGAACGCCGCTTTCACAGCTTGACAGGCGCGTTGACGAGGGAACCGTCCGAAAATGGATGATACAGCTTTGCGGCGCGGTGAGCGAGCTGCATAAAAACAATATCATTCACCGCGATATTAAGCCGTCCAATATCATGCTGACGGACGACGGAGGAATCAAGCTGATTGATTTTGATATTGCGCGCACGCATAAGGAGTATATGGGGAAGGACACAAGCTATATCGGTACGGAGGGATTCGCGCCGCCGGAGCAGTACGGCTTCGCGCAGACGGACGCGCGCAGCGATATTTACGCGATAGGCGCGGCGGCGTATTCGCTTTTGACGAACGGCGAACCCGTTCAAAATATTGACAGCTACAACGGGTCCTTGAAGCCGATTATAAAAAAGTGTATTCAGCTTAATCCGAACGACAGATATAAATCCGCGGACGAGCTTGCGGAGGCTCTTTCGGGTAAGCCGCGCTCCGGCGGGAAAACGCTTGTTACGGTGTTGATTTGCGCCGTTATCGCCGCGGCGGGTATATTCGGCGCGGTTTCGGCGGTAAGCTCCGTGACGGGGCGGTCAAGCGTCAATGAAACGGTAAAGGACCGCGGAATTGTTCTCGATATGGGTGATTATAACGAGTACAGCGTTCCGCTCGGCGTGTCGTCGCCGTATTTGCAGGAAAAGCGGGTTGCCGACCGGGGCGCGCCGTATTTGGTAATGTACGTAAAGCTGACGGACAACGGAATCGGCGTCAACGCGGAAAGCGCGGCTCTTGAATTTGAAATCCTCGACGAGGACGGAAACACCCTTAAAACGGGCGAGACGGAGGCGGAAATATCCGCCGGCTCGGACACCGTTGCGGAATTTAAAATTTACGGGAATAAAAATATTTTGGGACGCTTTAAAATATCGGATAGGGAGATAGACACGATACGGCTTGTGAACGTAAAGGTAAACTAAAACGGCGGGACTGCGCATTTCAGTCCCGCCGTTTTTTATTTTACAAGCAGCTTTTCAACCGGCTTTCTCAAAAGCTTATTGAACATTTTAACCGTAAGTCCGGTGCAGAACGCGGCGATTACGGTGCCCTCTCTTGTGCCGGTAATATTTTTGAAGAATATCAGCGAAAGCACAACCGAAAGAACGACGCAGGAAACGTCAAAAACAATTTTCACGTTTCCGAAATCCTTGTGAGCGGTGTCCGAAACGGCTTTTACAAACGCCTCGCCGGAGTTCATTATAACATTCGCGATAACCGACAGCGATATTCCGAAGCCGAGAACGAGTGTTCCGATGATTACCATAGCAAGCCTAACGGCGTAAATATCCGCGCCGAAAAATGAAACGAGCCATGTTCCGAAGTCGGTGAAATAGCCGAACAAAAACGACAGCGGAATTTGCAGCAGCTGAATAATTTGGAATTTCCTCCTTAGGATTATAATTTGCCCTACAATAAGCGCGCAGTTCCATATTATAAGCCAATTACCGAATGATAAAAATTCAAATTTCAGGCTCAATACATTCGCCACTGACGAGATTGGCGACACGCCCAATCCGCCCTTTCGCGTTATCGCGACGCCGAGCGCCGAGAAAAACAGGCTTATTATAAATAAAATATATCTTTTTGCAATTTCCTTTGTACTTTGTTTCATCTTTCATACCCTCTCATTTGTTTTGTGAAATAATTTCCGCGATTGCCTTTTCCGCAAGGCGAATTTCGTTTAAAAATTCTCTCGCCGAAACGCGCGTCGCGCCGCCGCCGAGAATTATAATCTGCTCCAGGCTGTCGGAGGTGGCGACGCGTACCCGATGCTTTTCGCCGAGAGAGCGCGTTGTTTTTTCGATATACATATCGGCTGTTTCCGCCTCCTTTGTGTAAACCACATTTATATTGTGAATCCTCTCCACGCTGCCCGTGTTGCCCTTGACCTTGTACGCGTCAAAGACAAGTATCAGCTCGCATTGCCTAAAGCCCTGATAATTGCAGAGAATGTCTATAAGGCGGTCGCGCGCCGCGTCAAGACTTTTTTCGGCGATTTCCTTAAGGAAGTCCCACGCGAATATTATATTGTAGCCGTCCACAAGCAGATATTCCCTGCCCGTTTTCGCCGGCTTTGCCTTTGAACGCTTTTTCTGCGGCGGCGTGGACTTCTTTACTGTATATGACGCGGTTTTGCGCTTTACGGGACCGTAGACGCGTTCAAAAATCCGCATAAGCTCGTTATCGTCCGCGACCGCCTCAAGATATTCCTCGGCGCGGCGGTGAATATCCTCGGACTCCTCTTCGTCCGCGTCAAGGCGCAGTCCGTCCAGGTGCATATAGTCATATACCCTGTCCCATTTGACTGCGAATCCGGCTCCGTGCGAGCAAAATACGGAGTCGGCGGGATTTTCGGTATCCTTTTCGCTGTCGTAGCCGATTTGCTCTATAACATCCTCGGCGTTTTGGCACGGCTCATATCCGCTTAAAATGCAGTTAAGCCGTCCCTTGCCGCTTGTGTAGGCGATTACATCCTTTGAGTAATCCCGCATTGCCGAAACGGGCGCGCTGCCGGAAATAACCGTCATACCGCCGTAGGTTTCCGGCTGACCGAAGGTTCCGCCCATCTGCTGAATATCGGTCATGGCGCGCCCCACGCTTTCGGTCGGAATTTCAAGATTAAACTCGTACCACGGCTCAAGCAGAACGCACTGTGCCGTTTTAAGTCCCTGCCTTACGGCGCGGTACGTCGCCTGACGGAAATCACCGCCCTCTGTATGCTTTTGGTGAGCGCGTCCCGCGACGAGCGTTATTTTCATATCCGTAATCGGCGAGCCCGTTAAAACTCCTATGTGCGTTTTTTCCTTAAGATGCGTGAGTATAAGCCTCTGCCAGTTGCGGTCCAAGGAATCCTCGCCGCAGCTTGACGCGAAGGTAAGACCGCTGCCCTTTTCGGCGGGTTCCATAAGCAAATGCACCTCAGCGTAATGGCGAAGCGGCTCATAATGCCCGACGCCCTCAACCGGCGCGGCGATTGTTTCCTTATAGGCAATCTTTCCGTGAGTAAATTCAACCTCAAAGCCGAAACGGTCGGCTATGACGCGCTTTAATACCTCAAGCTGAACCTCGCCCATAACCTGTACGTGAATTTCCTGTAACTGTTCGTTCCAAATAATATGCAGCTGAGGATCCTCCTCCTCAAGACGGCGAAAATCCGTGAGCGCGGTGTGTACGTCAATGCCGTCGGGCAGCTCCGTTTTGTAGGTAAGCACGCTTTCAAGAACGGCGTTCTTGGCGTCGCACTCGAAGCCGAGTCCCTCGCCCGGATACGTCATTGAAAGTCCCGTAACCGCGCATATCATGCCCGGCAGAGCCTCATCGACGGTTTTGTATTTCGCGCCGGAATAAATACGGATTTGATTTACCTTTTCGCTCCACTCGTTTTTCCCGCTGCCCTCCAGCTGCGTCTTGACCTTGAGCGAACCGCCGGTGATTTTCATATGCGTAAGGCGCATACCCTGCTCGTCCTCGGAAATTTTAAAGACCCTCGCGCCGAATTTATCATCATATACAATGCGCCTTGTATAAAGGCTCAAGCCCTCGAGAAATTCCTTTACGCCCTCCGTTTTGAGCGCGGAGCCGAAAAAGCAGGGGAATATTTTTCTTGTGACAATCGCGTTGCGCACGTCCTCGGTTTTCACCTTGCCGTCGGACAGAAAGGAGTTCATAATATTTTCATCGCACATGGCGAGGCTTTCCATAAATTCCTCGCTGTCCCTTTCGCCGCCGAAATCGATGCAGCCGTCGCCGAAGCGGTGTTTAAGCTCCGCCGTAAGCTTGGCGCGGTCGGCGTTTAAGTCCATTTTGTTTATGAATATAAAGGTCGGCACATTGTAACGCTTTAAAAGCCGC
Organism: Bacillota bacterium; assembly: GCA_021203665.1. Classification (GTDB taxonomy): domain Bacteria; phylum Bacillota; class Clostridia; order UBA1381; family UBA1381; genus Hominilimicola. The sequence continues at coordinate 889 of JAJQAT010000147.1, read as the reverse complement.
CAAAGCGTTTCGGTATGATTCTGCACTCCGTCCGTGCCGCTGATTACAAGAACAGCATAGTCAAGCACGCTCAGCGCGCGCTCCGTCTCGGTTGAAAAGTCAACGTGACCCGGCGTGTCAAGCAGGGTAAGCTCCGCGTCATGAAAGCGCATAACCGCCTGCTTTGAAAAAATGGTAATGCCCCTGTCGCGCTCTATCGCGTGCGTGTCAAGAAAGGCGTCGCCGTGATCGACGCGCCCCAATGAGCGTATTTCGCCCGCGGTATAAAGCATACCCTCGGACAGTGTTGTTTTGCCCGAATCCACATGGGCAAGTATTCCTATCACAAGTCTGTTCATAATATAATCTCCGCCGCGTTGAGGTACAAAAAATGCCGCAAAAGCGGCAGTTTTCAGTTTTCCTCAACGTGAATAAGCATTTGCTCTATAATCTTTTTAACATGGTCGTCGTCAATGGAATAAAACGCGTTTTTTCCGTCGCGGCGCGATTTTATAAGCCGCGCCTGCTTAAGCGTTTTAAGCTGATGGCTTATCGCGGACTGGCTCATTCCAAGCTCGCCGGCGATGTCGTAAACGCACAGCTCCTTATCAAACAGCGCCCATAGGATTCTTATTCTCGTGTTGTCCCCGAATACCTTAAACATTTCCGCAAGGTTGTTGATTGTGTCATCATCGGGGATTTGATTTTTCAGTCTGTCCACAATCTGAGGATTGTATTGACATGAGCTGCACATATCCATTTTCGCCGCTCCCTTCGTATGCTCATACATTCATATATCTATTATACTCGCTTTATTCCGATTTGTCAAATGTACTTAAAAATCCGATTAAATTTTATTGTATAAACGTCAATGATAGTTGACACATTTTCCTAAAAAATAAAATATTCC
>JAJQAT010000103.1 GCA_021203665.1 Bacillota bacterium | reverse complement strand
ATTATAATCAATCCCGCGCGGGAAATTATAAAAAAGGAGTAGAGGAACATGAATATTAAAAGGAAAGTTTTGGCGCTGCTTACCGCGCTGACGCTTGCGCTGTCGAGCGCGGCGCCGTTCGCGGTATTGGCGGCGGACGAGGAAACGGCACCGGAAATCACCGTCATAGAGGCAGCCGCGCCGGAGCCGGAGGAAATCACAGAAGCGGAGGAGCCCGAAGAGGAATCCCCCGAGGAAGTAAACGCGGCAGTAGAGCTGTTTGCGGCGGACGGAGACACGGAACAGTCATCGGAGCATGTCGCGTCGGTGGAATTGAGTGACGGAACAACTTATTACTATACTACACTTGCGGCAGCGGTTACATATGCAAGCGGCATTACCGGAACAGTAACTACGACAATTACTTTGCTTTCCGATATTACATTGACGGATAAGGTAACAATAACAAATACAACAAATACTCTAAAAAACTACCTTGTTCTTGATTTGAACGGAAAAACAATTACAGGAAATGTTACGGATGATTACGCGCTTTACTTGGGAGCGTCAAATAATAACGGTTATGTAACCGTAAAGAACGGTACAATAAACGCGGGAGACAGCGCATATGGAGCCATTCAAATTGACGGCGAATATGTGCAGCTGGACACATTGACACTGACAAGCAAAACGGCGGGTCACGGAACCGTGTTGGTTAATGCAGTTAAAGGAAACAATACAGCACCATCAACATTTACAGACCTAACCATCAACACCGTGGACGGCGCGTGCATGGAAACCGCCGCGGGAACAGTGGCGAATACCAACTATCTTTATATGGACGGAACAAACACATTTACTCAAACCATGAGCAACGGAACGCAAGCCTCCGCCGACAATAAAAGCGCGGCACTGTACTTGGGCGATTGCAGCACTGTATTATATGTAAGAAGTACAGCCACATTAAATTGGACTTCGGAAGGATACGGAGTATATTTTGCCGGAGGAAACAGCAAGCTGCCTAAGGTTTATATTTACGGCGGCGGAAAAATCAGCGGCGAATTGGGCGGTGTATATATAGGCTCTGAAATTACATCAACCTTGAGCTTTTGCGTATATGCGGGAAGCACAATCGCCGTTTACGGCGGCTTGACGAGTGAGGCAACAAGCCTTTCAAACGGCGGATATACCATATATGCCGGAACCTATGAATACGATTTGGACTCTTCGTATATTCCCTCGGGATATGCCTGCGAGCTTGACACAGATACAACAAGCGATACCTACGGGCTCTATGTCATCAATGAGGTGATTTTGGCGGAGGTATATAACGGCAGCACGCTTGTGGGTCAATATAATTCCCTGTCCGGCGCAATTACCGCAGCAAATGCGGGATATACCGTTAAGCTGGTGAAGGATATTAATATCGTATCATCTATCACTATTTCAAAAAATATTACTATTGATATGAACGGTTTTAATATTACATACAGCAGAGCTGCCACATCAAATTATGTGTTTAATCTCAATACTTCCGGCAGTAAAAACACTTTGACTCTCACAAACTCTAAACTGACCGGCGGTGTAATTACAAACGCATCAAATAATAGCGATGCAGATTGCGTTGCTTTTATTTCCCGCGGTCACTTGGTTGTTGAAGACGGAGTAAGCTTATATTCCGTAAACTGATTCTGTATTTATTTGGGCGGATATACCACTGCTTATAACAACGGCACCATACAAGCGACGGCTACAATCAACGGCGGTTCGATTTACGGCGGAGTTGCGGGTGTGGTAATTTATGGAGATACCAAAAATACTACGAATTACGGTCCGATTTTGACGGTAAACGGCGGAGAAATATCCGGCGAATCATACGGCATTGCCGGCAACGGTTCATCAGGTTACGGTCCCACATTTATTTATATTAACGGCGGCACAATATCGGGCAACACTGCGATATATCATCCTCAAAAGGGTACTATAGAAATCACCGAAGCCGACAGCTCCGCGCCTACGGTTATCAACGGCGCCACGGCGGGCGTACAAATGTGTTCGGGCGATTTGACCGTTTCGGGCGGAACAATTACCGTAAGCGGCGGCGGAGACACGTCGGGCAAAACCGGCGACGGCTCAATCCCCGACGGAGCGGCTGTTTCCGCGATAAGCAGAAGCTACCCCGGCGGAGATCCGTCTGTGACAATTACCGGCGGAACATTTGTTTCGGCGAACGCGTCGGCTGTCGCGGCATATACATGGAGCAACAATTCATCAAGCACATGGGCAAACGCGCCGGTGACAATTACCGGCGGCAAATACAGCGACAACAACGCGGAGGAGTATGTTGACACAAGCACGTACATCGTAATGCTGCTTTCCGACGAGAATTACCTGGTTACCACGGCGTCAACCGGAATAGCAAGCACGATTGAGGTTGAATTTGAAAAGGTCAGCGGCAATACATACAACATAAACCTTGTAGGCAGCAATTCGACGGTTATTTACCGCTTCCTCGCATCGCAGCTGGCATTCGAGGTTACGCCGGAGAACGGTGCGGCAATCGGCTATACAATCGCTCCGGCTGACGGCATTTCGCTCACGGAGAACGACGGCGTTTACGCGTTTAACCTGACCTCGGGCAAAGCCGACGAAATTGTCAACAGCGGCAGCAACGCGGGAATTACCAATACATCGATTACAATCGGCACGGTTACGTTCACCGGTATCGGCACGTTCGAATTTGGCGTAAAATCGGCGGATCCGGACGATACAAACAAGGTGCAGACAGCGGTTTACAGCTCGCCGGATAATAACATAGTGAGAACCTATGTACCCGGTTCAACGACCGACATCCTCGCCGTGGACAGCGGAACCGGAAGCATAACGCTTTCGCTCGACGAGGTGACGCTTACAATAAACGTTGTATTCCCGAACAGCGTTGATGAGCGCAACGCGGCTTACACCGATATGCAAATCAATTTGAGCAATGCTCTTGGCGACAGCACAATCTATCTCGGCAGCGGCGCGTCAAATGTGACATATGACAAGGCAGCAATAGACGGCGAAAATTATAACGCGTATATCGTAACCGCAACCGTACCAAAGTCATACGCCACAACGCTTGAATTTGTCGGCGCGGGCTACCGCACATACAGAACATCGATCACCCCGACGGATGACGCGGCGGTAACGGTATGGAATAACGCGATGGACAGCGCGGACACCGTTGTTATATCGGCGGACGATAACGCGATGGGCGAGGTTAAAACCAACGTAACCTTCCTCGCGGGCGACATAGTTCTAAACAACAAGATAGACCTGTGGGACTTGTCGGCTGTAGTGTCGTACTTCGGTAAGCAGACATCCGGAACAGAGATAGAATCGGCTTGGGATTACACCATGTACGACCTAAACCGCGACGGCAAGGTAGATTCGAGGGATATAGCGATGGTACTTGTTTCATGGGATTATTAATAACATATAAATAAAGCGAAAAACGGAGCAAATTCTGCTCCGTTTTTTAATATCTACCCAAATTCGACCGCAAATCATTGAATAAAAGACCGTATTCTGATATAATATTCACATAGGAGGGAATAAATATGAACGATTACAAATTCGGAGAATTTATTTGCGGCGCGAGGATGAAAAAGGGATTATCGCAAAATAAGCTCGGAGAATTGCTGGGAGTATCGGGGAAAGCGGTTTCCAAGTGGGAAACGGGCAAATCCAAGCCGCACATCGACATGATAAAAAGGTTATCGGCAGTGCTGGATGCGGACGTGAATACGCTTCTCGATTTGCCAACGGCGGTAACGGAGAAGCAGATAAGCAAAATAGTCATAACGGGAGGACCGTGCGCGGGCAAAACGACCGGAATGAGTTGGATACAAAACGCGTTTACCGAAATGGGATACGCGGTTATATTCGTGCCGGAAACGGCGACGGAGCTGATTTCCGGCGGCGTCGCGCCGTGGACGCTGGGCAATAACTTTGATTATCAGCTTTGTCAAATCAAGCTTCAAACAGAAAAGGAAAAAATTTTCGAGGAAGCGGCAAGGAAAATCTACAATTCCGATAAGGTTCTCATTGTTTGCGACAGAGGAATAATCGACAACAAGGCGTATATGACCGAGGGCGAGTTTAAGAGCGCGTTGCAGGTGCTGGGTTTAAACGAGGTAGAGCTGCGCGACAATTACGACGCGGTATTCCATTTGGTCACGGCGGCGAAGGGCGCGGAGGAGTTCTACACGCTTGCCAATAACAATGCGCGCACCGAAACGGCGCGGGAAGCGGCAGTGCTTGACGATAAGCTCATCGCGGCATGGACGGGGCATCCGCATTTCAGAGTTATAGATAACTCGTCGGACTTTGAGAAAAAAATGAAAAAGCTCGTCGCGGAGATTTCATCATTCCTGGGTGAGCCGGAGCCGTATGAGATAGAAAGAAAATTTTTAATCGAATATCCCGATATAAAAAAGCTTAAGGAAAATCCAAACTGCAAGAGTATAGAAATAATACAAACATATTTAAATTCGGATAACGGTGATGAGATAAGAGTACGTCAAAGAGGTGAAAACGGCAATTATATATATTTCAAAACCGTAAAGAAAAGGGTGTCGGATATAAAGAGGGTCGAGATAGAAAAGCGCCTCACCAAGGACGAATATCTGACACTGCTCATGGAGGCGGACACGCGAAAGCGGCAAATAAGGAAAACGCGCTATTGCCTGACATACCGCAATCAGTATTTTGAAATAGACATCTACCCGTTTTGGACGGATAAAGCCGTCGCGGAAATAGAGCTGAGCGATGAAAACGAGGAAATCAATTTTCCGGATTACATCAAGGTAATAAAGGAAGTGACCGACGACGAGGCATACAAAAACGCCTCGCTCGCAAGGATATAAAAACGAAATTTTTCCTTGAAATACCGCGCGTGTTGTGGTATACTTAAATTGCCACGTATTTAATATTTTTATAAGACATAGTGTACGCTATGTAAAAAGCGTATGCTTTGATTGTCATACCTATGTCTTATAAAAAATCGTATGAATGCGTGGCAGCATATAAATCGAGGCTGCGTTTTTTCTGCGCGGCCCCGTGCCGCGCAGTTTTTATGTGCGGGGATAATTTAATTTACAAGGAGGAAAAACTATGAAAAAAAGAATTTTAAGCTTGATTACGGTATTGACAATGCTGGCATCACTCATTGTATTGCCGACAACCGCACAAGCGGAGACAACCATTAAATTGGGTGATTATGTTCAAATGGGAACGTATTACGGTGAGCCGGTTTTATGGCGTTGTGTCAGCTTTGAAAAAATAAGCGGTTATGACAGCGACGGGAATCCGATTATTGATTCCACCGACACGGTGACTGAATACCAAGACGGATATTTGCCGCTTATGCTGAGCGATGAGATAATCTGCTTAAAGCCGTTTGATGCGGGCGGTGATGATTTAAACGGTTCCCATGCCAGAAATTCATCTCGTACAAGCTACGGTTCCAACTACTGGGCAGATTCCAATATGCGCTCATGGCTCAATTCAAGCGAGAACGCGGGAAACGTCACGTGGCTTTGCGGGGATCCGCCGTTCGAGGACTATGTATGGAACGGTTATAACGAGTATGACCAAGAGGCGGGATTTTTGACTAATTTTACCGAGAGTGAGCTTAACGCGGTAAAGACGGTAACGCAGAAGTCGATAGTCGCTGAACCCGAATATAACAACGGAATATATGATTTCGGAAGCGAGCCGCTTAGTCATTCGTATATTTATCGTGGTGTTGCGAACTATGCTGACGCTTACAGCGAGCAGGTAACGGATACAATGTTTTTGCTTGATATAAAGCAGGTAAACACGGTATATAACAACAGCGATGTACTCGGCGACGATTATTATATCGGCGAGCCTACGGAGGCATGCGTTGAAAACAGCGAATACACAGACTCTTCATTATCGGCTGGGAATAAATGGGATTATTGGCTGCGTTCCCCGGGCATCAAAACGATATGGCAGCGCCTTGAGTCATTGTCCGCCGATGCTATCAGCTTCAATAAAGCCTATAACGGTAACGATGGGGTGCGTCCCGCTTTCTTCCTCACAGACACCGCGACATTTACCTCCGGCAGCGGTACAGAGAATAATCCGTACACAGTTGCCGGCAGCAGCACGTCTAAGCCGGTTGCCACATTATCCCCCGTTGTTTCCGAATCAGATGATTTTCCGGAAAGCCTAACGATAGATTATAACGAAAGAGCGGCATCTAACACATTCGCCGGTACACAGCACATCGGGGTAAACGATCCGAATGCCACATTTGAAATTGAAGACGAAAACGTTGCGGAGCTTGAGGATGATTTACAGATATTGCCGGTGGGAGAAACCGAATTTACGGATATTTCCGTGAGCGTGATTCCAAAATCACCCGGCAGGACAGTGATAACGGCTCATCTTTCCGATGGAACAGAAAAGAAGTGTAATTTAACAGTCACCGGAATAAAAATTAATTTAAATGGCGAGGCGTTGGAGTTTGATCAGGCACCCATAAATCAGGACGGCAATTTACTTGTGCCAATACGCGCAATAGCTGAAGCGATGGGCAAAAAAGTTTTGTGGAGTTCAGAAGAACAAGCAGCGTTTATCGACAATACAGAAAGCGCATTGATTATCCCCATAGGACAAACAACATTGTATTTGGGAACCGAACAAGCTTATTCTACTTGGGAGCAAGTAGAAACAAATGTACCGGCTCAAATAATCAATGACAGAACACTTGTACCAATAAGACAATTTTCTGAAGCTCTTGGTGCAAATGTTGAGTGGGTTGATAAGTATAGTACGGCAAATATCACTTATGACAATATTGACAGCGAGAAAATGAGTGAGGATTTGTATGACGCAATCAATTTGAATTATTACATTGGACATTATTCAAGCAACCCATTTGAAACATATAACGAGCTTGCGATTGAACCGTTTTATGAGAGTAGAAATTCTACAGTTGACGCTATTGCAATGGGAATAAGTAAACCGTGGTCTGCGATAAATGATTTAATATCATCAATTTACGGGAATACAAACGCCTCAAATATTATACAGCAAACGTTGTATGATGTCATAAGCGAAATAGACGATACTTCCGACAGTTCGCTTTCCGATACGTCAATTTTAACGGACTTGGTATCGTATGAGAAAGCGGGAATAAAAATCTATAATGATGCGAGCGGCTTTGACAAGGATTTTCTTGAAGCACATCCCGACTTAAAATCACTTAATGACAGCATAAAAAATACTTCAACGGCTTTGGATTGGTTTATATTCACGACAGATGAATTGGCATATATATTTACCAATTATTCAATGAATATCTCTTACCTTGATGTTTTTGAGGAAGCACTGTCATCCAACGGAGAGCTTGATGATAACGTACAGGAGGCGATTGACGATCTTCGTGACCAATATGCGAATAAATTTCTCGAACTGCTGATAGATGTACAGGAGGAACTAACAAATAATACTTTTTCATCAGCGATGAGCTTGGTTACCGGAGGGACATACAGTCTCGGAAAGCTTGCTTGGAAAACTGTATTTAAGGCTACCGGCGTAACAAAGAAAGGCGAAGCTCTTAAAACCTTTTACGGTATATATTGCTATAATGCCGGTCTCGACAGAGCGTTTGGCAGCGCAATGAAGTCTTCAAAAGACAGTGTTGACTTGTCCAATATAAAGGCATTGATTCAGCTCCAAAAGGCAACAAAGAAGACGGCTATCGAAAGTATTAAAGACATAGCGTATTCTTGGGCAACTGAGGAAAAGGCTATAGCGCAGACATATATAGACCAATTGGATTCATGGACATATTATATTTGGGATGCCCCGACAAGCGATGGCAGCGGCGGCAGCTCATGGTAAAACAAGCAAAAACATAACTCAAATTTTATAATCAATTGAATAACCACCCCACCCATAGCACAGCGGCGAAGCCCGCTGTGCTTTTTTGCACCCAAAATACCAAAAACAGTCAACAAAATCAAAAAAAATTTCTCATTTTTCAAAAAAAGTGGCGTGTCACGCGGTTTTGGACGTGACAAACAATTGAAAATAAAATTCAAATATAGTATAATAACCACGTCACATAGGAGGAAATGCTATGACGGTAGGGGAATATTTGAAATTTTTATTGAAGCAAAAGTCCGTTTCGGTGTCGGATTTGTCACACAAGCTGGGACTGTCGAGCCGAAACGAGATATACCGCCTGTTCGGCGGCAATCAGAGCTTTGAAAAATCAAAGAAATTGATTGATGCCATTGTGGGACTTGTACCGTTTACCGAGAGGGAAACGGAAAAAATTTACACTCTTTTGAACGACTTCCGCGGCGGAAAATACGCGGACGACGTTAAGCGAATCCTAATAAACCTGTTCGCGGCAAAGTCCGAGGGATTCACGGTGAACCAAGGAAAATTATCGGACGCGCTGATGAGCGGCGCGGGCAAAAAGATATTTATCATTTCGGGAATACGGAGCGAGAAAATCATCCAAGACATATATGATTATCTGAGCCGGCGACCAAACGCCGCGGTGTACCATTATATGCGCTTTTCCCGCGGCGACACGCTTACGGCGTATGAAATTTTGGCGCTTATAAAGCTGTCGAAATTTCCAAACTATATCCCGCTGGAAACCGATTGTGAAATCCCAAGCTCGATGCAAATCGTGAGCAAAAACAAGGCGGAGTACCGTCTTCAAATAGTAGAGCTTTCGGAGGGCATGGAGAGCCTGTTTGAAACCGAGATAACGTCGGATATGTATAAATACATACTCGAAAAGAACGCGAAAATGCAAAGCGTGTCTTCCCCGATAAAGAACAGAGTACACCGCGTGGAGAACCACATGGAGACTCTCGGCAAAACGCTTGAAATAGAGGAGGGCGACAGCTTTTATTGCGAGGGCGCGCCGTGCTTCGGGTATTTGACGATGGACATACTGTACGATATGTTCAAGGAAATAGACTTTTTCGGCTATCCGGAATCGCATCCTTACGTGCAGTATTTAATCACGCACATGACCGAAAAGAACAAACGGCTGCACACTCTCGGTCATAAACGCTTTCTGTACGACGAGAAGCACATAAGGGATATGATGAAAACGGGCATCGCGATTGACCATATAAGCGAGTTCCCGCCGCTGACGATTGAGCGCCGGCGGAAGTATTTCAGATGGCTCGCCGACTACCTAAAGCACTGCGGCGGAAATATACGATGCCGAATGCTGAAGGACATCACAATCGAGCATTCCTTTGTCTATGAGGAGGGACATATGCTCTATATGTACCGCCCGAACACAAAGTCAAACGATATGGATGTGTCTATAATAATGCTTAGGAATAAAAATGTGGACGAGGTTATGAAGCATTTCACGGAGTATATATGGGATAAATTCACGCTGTCCGAGGAGGAAACGGCGGCGCGGCTGGAAGATTTGATGATGAAGTGCTTGGGCATATGAAAGGGAAATAAAGGAATAAGGACTGTGAATTTCTGTCACAGTCCTGTTTTTTGCGTTATCTCACCGAAAATCAGCGGATTTTATCATAGACATATTGACAAATTAAACCGTCTGATGTACAATATAATTGTTAAAATTGTATATATTAATATGTAAAAATTTGAAAGGGGAGGAAACAAATGAATTTAGACATGTTGCACCCTGCCGACCAGCTTGTAATGTTCATGGAAAGAATATACGGCTACGGCATGACAACGACATCGGGAGGAAATCTGTCCATATTGGACGACAACGGAGACATATGGATAACGCCCGGCTCCGTTGACAAAGGAAGTCTCACGCGCGACGATATGGTGAGAATAAAGCCTGACGGCACAATAATCGGCAATCACAAGCCGTCGAGTGAGTACCCGTTCCACCGCCATATTTACAAGACGCGTCCGGACCTTAAAGCGGTTCTGCACGCGCACCCGCCGGCACTTGTAGCGTTTTCAATCGTAAGAAAGCTGCCGAACACAAGCCTGATACCGAACGTAAAATTCTCCTGCGGAGAGATAGGCATGGCGAAATACGGACTTCCGGGCAGCGGCGATTTGGGCGACAAGATAAGCGCGGAATTTGAAAAGGGCTTCAACACCGTTATACTCGAAAATCACGGCGTGGTTATAGGCGCCAAGTCCATGTTTGACGCGTTCAAATCCTTTGAAACGCTCGATTTCAGCGCGAGATTGGAGATTGACGCGAATAATATCGGCACACCGAAGCCGCTTACCGCGGAGCAGATTGATTGGTACAAATCGCGCCAGAACGTGTCAATGGACGAGTTCGTCGCGAACCACATCACAAGCGAGGAAAAGGCGGCGCGCCGCGAGATATGCAAGCTCATCAAGCGCGCGTATAATCAGCAGCTGTTCACCAGCACGCAGGGTACATTCTCGCAGCGTATCGACGATAACAGCTTTCTCATAACGCCGACCGGCTCCGACAGGAAATATCTCGAGCCGGAGGACATTGTAAAAATCAGCGGCGATTTAAAGGAGCTTGGCAAGATACCGTCAAAGAGCGTCGAGCTGCATAGGGAAATCTATAAGCAGCACCCGCATGTAAACTCGATAATCATAGCACATCCGCCGTGCATAATGGCGTTTGCCGTAACGGACGAGCCGCTTGACTCGCGCACCATTCCGGAAAGCTACATACTTATGCGTACCATTCCGAAGCTTGAATTTGGTTCAAACTATATGCGCCCGAAGGAAACGGCGGCTGTTTTCGAGGAGAACACGCCTATAGCGATAATCGAGAACGACTGCGTAATCGTAACCGGCTCCGACCTCTTGAACGCGTTTGACCGCCTTGAGGTTGCCGAGTACAGCGCAAAGGCCATAATAGCCGCAAAGGACTTGGGCGACGTTGTCGCGATTAACGATGAAGAAATAGACGACATAGAAGAGGCATTCCACCTCGCGAAATAAACACAGTATTCCGTAGGGGTGTGCCGCAAGGCTCCCCTACATAGGGGAGCTGTCAGCGCAGCTGACTGAGGGGTTTGCCTTCCCCTGGGGGTGAACGATTTGCTTTGCAAATCGTAGGCGTAGAGCTTTGCTCGTAGCCGTA
>JAJQAT010000043.1 GCA_021203665.1 Bacillota bacterium | reverse complement strand
ATACGGTAATGACAAACAATAAGGTTCTTATAGCGGACGACGACGCGCATATTGCGGAGCTTATCAAGGTCTACTTTGAAAAGGACGGCTTTACGACGGTTACCGCGAACAACGGCAAAAAAGCGGTGGAGCTTTTTAAGTCCGAGGCGCCGGCAATAGTGATACTTGACGTTATGATGCCGGAGATGGACGGCTTGCAGGTATGCCGGGAAATAAGACGCGTAAGCAATATCCCGATAATAATGCTGACGGCGAAGGGGGAAACCTTTGACAAGGTATTGGGACTTGAGCTCGGCGCGGACGATTACATGGTAAAGCCGTTCGACCCCAAGGAGCTTGTCGCGAGAGTTAAGGCTGTTTTGAGAAGAAGCGACGCCAAGGAGACGAACGCGGAAAAGGAAATAGTCTTCCTGAATCTTACAATAAATCTTTCGAATTACGAGCTGAAAATCAACGGCAATATAGTTGACGTGCCGCCAAAAGAGCTGGAGCTTTTGTATTATCTCGCGTCCAACCCGAACAGAGTGTTCTCGCGCGAGCAGCTCCTTGAAGAGGTGTGGGGCTTCGATTATTTCGGCGATTCGCGCACGGTGGACGTGCATATAAAGCGTCTTCGCGAAAAGCTGGAGGGCGTTGAGGCGAATTGGCAGCTTAAAACCGTTTGGGGCGTCGGATATAAATTTGAGGTAAGATAATGTTTAAGAGCATTTTGGCGCGTCTGTTTTGGACGTATGCCGCCATACTTGTGCTGGTATTCACATCGGTATCCGTATCGGTGGGAATATTTGTAAATCAATTCGCGGTAAGTCAGCACACCAACGACGTGATGAGAGTCGCGGACACAATAGAATACTGGACAGCCGCGCTGCAAATAGAGAATGAGGATTCGCGGGCGAGGGTGGCTTACAGGCAAATTCTCGATTCGTGGGCGGATTTTCTTCATTCCGATATAGTAATAACCAATACCAGCGGCGAGGTGCTTGAAAGCACCTCCGATATATCAACCGTGCTGGACGACCTTGTAAACGAGGTCGTGAACGGAAGCACAATCAATATCCGCAGCACCTTTAACGGCGCTTATGACAGAAAGGTAATGGTTGTGGGCGTGCCTATGGAATATCAGGGCGCCGTTGTCGGAGCGATGTTTTTCAACACGGGACTTATGAGCATAAAAAGCACAACGCTTAAGCTCTTTTCAATCTTTCTGATTTCCTCGGCGTTCTCGATACTTATCGCGGCGGCACTGGTATATCTGCAGTCGAAGAGAATATCAAAGCCGATAGGGGAGATTAACAAGGCGGCGAGAAATATCGCGTCGGGCAATTTTGATAACCATGTCGCGGTAACAAGCTCCGACGAGATAGGTCAGCTTGCGTCGAGCTTTAATTTCATGGCGGACTCGGTGAAGGAGCTTGAAACGTCGCGGACGGAATTTATAAGCGATGTGTCGCATGAGCTTCGCACGCCGATGACGAGCATTTCCGGATTCGTCGAGGGCATACTTGACGGCACAATTCCCGAGGAAAAGCGGGACGAGTACCTAAAAATAGTGCTTGACGAGTCAAAGCGTCTCACAAAGATGGTAAACGATATGCTTGAAATGTCAAAAATGTCCTCAAGCGAGTACAAGCTTGACATAACCAAATTCGACCTGAACGAGTTTACAAGGCGCTGTATAATAAGCCTGGGCAACAGGATTGACGAGAAAAATCTCGAGCTTAACGTGGACTTTGAAAAGGATTCGATGATGGTGCTCGCGGACAAGGACGCGATACAGCGCGTCATAATAAACCTGCTTGACAACGCGATAAAATTCAGCTATCCCAACACGACCGTGGGCATACGCACGTGGGCGGAGGACGGCAGAGCGAGATTTTGCGTCGGCAACTTCGGCGACGGAATAAGCGGCGCGGATTTGAAAAATATTTTTGACCGCTTCTACAAGACGGATAAATCAAGAGTAAACCATAAGAGCGGCGCGGGACTGGGATTGTCCTTCGTGAAAAATATTCTCACACTGCACAGGCAGAATGTGTGGGTTGAAAGCGTCGATACAAAGGAGGGCTCCTCCGTAAAGTACACAAAATTTACTTTCACGCTGGAGCTTGAGTGATTTTGCTATTGACTGAAAATGAAAAAAGGTGTAAAATAAAAACATAGGAAAAAATTAAGGAGGTAACGTGAAAAATAAGCGGCGCGGTAAGTTGCTATGCAACTTAGCCCGAAGGGCTTGACTGCAAAGCAGTCAACACTCGCCATTATTCGGAGCTTGAAGTATACAGCTCAGCACCTTTTGCCTACGGCAAAAGGTCAGCCTACGGCTGCCCGCATTTCTTTGCGGTGCTAATACGACTGCGCTCCTCATAACGGCAATCTGCTTGCTTCTTTTCCACGTTATGATTTATGCCGCCGCAGGGCGGCGGAATGGAGGATTAATATAAATGGCTGAATTACGTTGGAACCCGCTTATAAAGGATTGGGTAATGATTGCATCGCACCGTCAGAACAGACCGCAGATGCCGAAGGATTGGTGCCCGTTTTGCCCGGGCTCGGGAAAGGTGCCCGACCATTTCACGGTGTATAAGTATGATAATGATTTCCCCGCGCTTTCGCAAAATCCGCCTCAGCCCGATGATGTGGAAACAAGAATTTACAAAACAAAGCCGTCATACGGCAAGTGCGAGGTTATACTGTACTCTCCGGAGCATACCGTTACATTGCCGGAGCTTCCCGTTGACCATATAAGAGAGCTTGTCGACCTGTGGACGGAGAGATTTGTCGAGATAAGCAAGGACGAGAAAATCAAGTATGTGTTTATATTTGAGAACAGAGGCGAGGTAGTGGGTGTTACGATGCCCCACCCGCACGGACAGATATACGGCTATTCGGTAATTCCGAAAAAGCTTGAGCTTGAAATGGCGTCATGCAAGGAGCATTTCGATGAAACCAATAATTGCCTTATCTGCGATATGCTTGAGGACGAGGTTAAAGCCGAGAAGAGAATTATAACGGAGAACGAGGACTTCATCGCGTTCCTGCCGTTCTTCAGCGAATACCCCTACGGTATGTACATAGCCGCTAAGCGTCATATTCAGAATCTTTCGCAAATGACGGACCGCGAAAAGACAAACCTTGCCAAGATATTAAAGGAAACGGCGGGTACTCTTGACAGCCTGTTTGATTACACCTTCCCGTATATGATGTGTATGTATCAGAACCCCGTAAACGGCGAGGATGTATCGGATTATTACCATTTCCATATCGCTTTTTATCCTCCGATGAGAAGCGCGGATAAGGTTAAGTTCAACGCATCATCCGAGACGGGCGCGTGGGCGCACTGCAACCCGACGGCACCCGAGGAAAAGGCGGAGGAGCTCAGAGCGGCTCACGAGAAATTTCTTAAGAAAATGAACGGTTAAAACCGACAATAAATCAAGAGCGGACAAAACCCGAGCGGCTTTGCCCGCTCTTTTTTGTGTTAAAACAACGGCTTCGGCACGTATTAAGCCGGCTCGGATACGCATATATACGGCTTATAGCCGGCGGCGTTTTCAAAAGCGTTCCGCAGCATGGAGAGGACGTAATCCGTTTTGTCGTTCTCAACTATAGCGACAATCCCGTTCCCCCAAGAGCGCGCCGCCTTTACGCCGTCAAGAGAGCGGCACTCCCGCGCCAAAAGCAAATGCTCCGCACCCAAATCCCAAAAGCGCTCCATGGACTTTTGCGATGTGTTCATTTCTGTGAACAGAGTTTTAATATCGCACCGTTTGAGCGCCGCGCACGCCGTTTTTATGCGCTCGTTCTCGTTTGCGAGATGATACATATACCTCAACGCCGTTTTATCCCTGACGCAGGCTTTGGCTCCGCCGAGCATTTCCGGAGTAACATCGGATATTGCCCCGATGTGCGGATAGACGCGGCGAATTTGCTCAAAGGTGTATTTAATCTGCTTTGAACGGTCCTTGTCCTTTTCGGCGCAGTGAGCCGAGAGAATTTTGTATCCCGAAAGCGGGAGAGGGAGGCTTTTAGGCTCGCCCGATGAAATGAGAGTGCAATAGCCCTTGCGCGAATAAACAGACGCGAGATACGGGTCTGTAAGAGAGCCGCGCGCCGCCATGGCGGCGGTTTCGAGCGCGTCCGCCTCGATGCCGCTCGCGCGCGTAACCGCCTTTACAAGCGTGACGGCAAACGCTTCCTTACGCGGCAAAAATTCGGGAATGGTGCAGTCGTAAAGTATTTGAGCGCCCTTTGCGCCGCGCCGCGCGAGACAGCTCATAAGGCTTACCGCGTCAAAGTCAAAGCCGCGGTAAAGCTCCGCCCTGTCGCCGAAATTATACACAAGGCACCTGTTCGTGTCGGTGCTTTGCAGCTTGATTACATTTCCGCCCAAGGCGCGCGCGAACATTTGCACGCGCATGGAAAGCGCGAAGCTGACGGACGGCGCGTACTCGATGCCGCAATGCCCGAGCAGCGGACACAAAATCCCGCTCGAAACAAAATGCAAAAAGCTGTCCGACGCGCTGTACCGCTTGTAAAAATCCTCTTTCAATTCGGATAAATTCAAAAATATCACTCCTAATTTTTTAATTTTTTAAACCAAAAAATAAAAAATTAATCCCCGGGCGGTAAAAATTATCCGGGAACGGGGTAAAACGCGTTTTTACTCGGTTTTAAGGGGGAAAAATGTCTTATTTTGACGCGCGTGTAATAAAAACGTAATAAACTGTTTACAAGATAGTATAAGTTTTTTTGTTGACGGGGAGTATTTTCAATGATATAATATTTCTATATGTGGTGTTATGACGGGGCCTAGCCCTATGAATGTTGGAGGGTAAACTGTGAAGATAAAATTTAATGTGAAACGATATTTTCAGGTTCTCGGCATATCGCTGGCGGTGGTTATCGCGGCGGCGGCTGTTTGTATGGGGATTGATTTTTCCGGATCTGCCGGCGAGGAGGTTGTGGACAACACCTCCACGGTAGAGGTTTCGGACGGCAAAATAAACGTGCTGCTTATGGCGGTGGACTCGGACGGACTCAGAACCGACGCCATTATGCTTGTGAGCTTTGACACCGAAACAAAGGCGGCAAATATACTGTCAATACCGAGAGACACAAGAGTATACGTGGGAAATCGTTACCAGAAGATAAACGCCGCTCACGCCTATGTCGGCTCCGACGGCGAAATAGGAGGCCCCACAGCCACCTGCGAGGCGGTGACGCGCATAACCGGAATACCCATTAATTTTTATGTTGACTTTTCGTTTGACGCCGTGGCGGATGTGATAGACGAGCTCGGCACCATAGAGTTTACCATTCCCGACCTTTACGGAGACGGAGTCGGAATGGTGTATGACGATCCCGCGCAGGATTTGCATATAAATCTCCCGCCCGGAACATATGAGCTGAACGGCGAGCAGGCGGTGCATCTCATGCGCTACAGACACGGCAATGTCGATCCCTCAACTGGAGTGTTCAAGGGATATACAAACGGCGACAGCGACAGAATACAAATGCAGCAGGAATTTATAAAGGCTGTTATAGACCAAAAGCTGAACGCTTCGCTGATACTCAAAATACCCTCGATATTTAAAACCATAAGCGACGAGATAAAAACGAACTTCACTATAAGCGACGTTATAAAATACTCGAAATATCTATCCGGATTTTCAACGGAGAATATCGCGTCGTACGAGCTTCCGGGCGCCGCGTCCACAGCGATAATGGACGGCTACAGCGCCGACGTGTGGGAGGTTGACCTTGAGGCGACGCGCGAATTGGTGCAGACCGTATTCGGTTATCCGGCCGACAATATAACCATAGACAATCCGGACGAGCTTGACACAAGCTCCTCTTCAAGCACAGAGGAAGCATCAAGCGAGTCAACGTATTCAAGCTCGTCATCAAGCGGCTCGTCTTCAAGCTCGTCTTCAAGCTCATCATCGAGCTCATATTCGAGCGATTCATCGAGCTATTCCTCATCATCAAGCGGTTCATCGTCGAATTATTCGTCGTCGGGTACGTCATCGGGCGGCTCGTCGTCCTACAGCTCGTATTCGTCCGGCGATTCGTCGGGCTCGTCCTCGTATTCCTCGGGAGGCTCCTCGGATTACGATTACACCGAAAGCTCGGACACGGGTTATGAGGATTACTCCTCCTACGGCGGCGAGGAAAGCTCATACGAAGAATCCTACTCGGATTACGGCGAAAGCGGATATGATGAGGTATATGAAGAAGAATAAGGAAAAATATCAAAAAAAGACTTGAAATTAAAAAGCAGATATGATATAATGGCTTTAATCGGAATATACTATATTCAGAAAGAGTGGGGTTACCCACTCTTTCATGTTTATATAAGTTAAATTTTTGAGCTGCGGAGGTACAAATGGCTAACAATGTGGAGCGCAAGGCGCTTGAAATCGGCGAAAAAATCGCCGAAAATCAAAATGTTTATATCGTCGATGTGACGTATAAGAAAAACGAGGATACCTATTCGCTTTGCTACTATATAGACAAAGAGGGCGGAGTGGGTATCGACGAATGCGAAACGTTCTCAAAGGCGGTTGAGGAGCCGCTTGACGCGGAGGATTTTATCGAGAATAATTATACTCTCGAGGTGTCGTCGCCCGGAGCCGACAGGAAGCTTACAAAGGAGCGCGAATTTCTGTACTATCTCGGCAGAGAGGTTGACGTAAAGCTTTATAAGGCGGAAAACGGCACAAAGGAATTTACGGGAATATTAAAGGACTACAGGGATAAAACGGCGTTTATCGAAACGGATGGAGAAATCAAGGAAATACCTGTCAAGCAGGCAGTTTATATAAGGCTATCATTTAAGTTTTAGAGAGGAAGATTTATAAAAATGGAAAAGGGATTGTTTGAGGTTTTAACTGAAATATGCGACGAAAAGGGAATAAGTCCCGACGTGCTTTTGGACGCGCTCGAGGCGGCGCTTGTGGCGGCGTATAAAAAGAATTTCAACTCGGCGCAAAACGTTGAGGTTGACGTTGACAAGGAAAACGGAACCGTAAGGGTGTTCGCGAAAAAGAAGGTTGTGGACCTTGTGTTCGAGGAGCAGGAGGAAATATCTCTTGACGACGCGAGAGCGATAAACGGCGCGTATGAATTGGGCGATATAGTAAACATAGAGGTTACGCCCAAGGATTTCGGCAGAATAAGCGCGATGACCGCGAAGCAGGTTGTAACGCAGAGAATAAGAGAGGCGGAGCGCGGAATAATTTACAGCGAGTACACCGAAAAGACAAACGACATCGTGACCGGCACGGTGGAGAGGATAGAGCGCGGAAACGTGTTCATAGACATCGGCAAGATAGAGGCGATGCTCCCAGAAAAGGAACAGCCGATGAACGAAACCTATGAAATAGGTCAAATGCTCAAATGCTATGTCAGCGAGGTAAGAAGCACGGCAAAGGGCACGCAGATATTGGTGTCCAGAACACATCCGGGACTTGTCAAAAAGCTTTTTGAAAGCGAGGTGCCGGAAATAGCCGAGGGCATAGTTGAAATCAAGAACATAGCGCGCGAGGGCGGCTCGAGAACGAAGATTGCCGTTGTGTCGCACGACCCGAACGTGGACGCGCAGGGCGCGTGCATAGGTCCCAAGGGCATGAGAGTTCAAAACATAGGCGACGAGCTTAGAAACGAAAAGATAGACATAGTTAAATGGAGCGAGGACCCCGCCGAATTTATAGCGGCAAGCCTGAGTCCGGCGAAGGTTATATCCGCCGAGATAAACGAGGAGGAAAAGAGCGCGCGCGTAAAGGTGCCGGATTATCAGCTGTCGCTCGCGATAGGCAAATCGGGACAGAATGTGCGCCTTGCGGCAAGGCTTACCGGCTGGAAGATAGACATCAGCGCGGAATAGGCTGTACTTAGTCCCGCCGCACAGCGCGAAAACACGGATGCCTCGGAATTTGTCCGCGGCAATTCAGTCTTGTGAAGGGAGCAAAAACGGCTATGAAACACATACCTCAAAGAATGTGCGTGGCGTGCAGAAAAATGTATCCGCAGAATGAGCTTATAAGATTGGTTCGCGACAACGCGACCGGAGAGGTAAAATTCGATACGGAAAAAAAGCTTTTCGGCAGAGGCGCGTATATATGCAGGAATATCGAGTGCATAAAAAAGGCGGAGAAAAAGAAAGGGATAGAGCGTCACTTTAAATGCTCCGTCCCGAGGGAAATATACAAAGCGGCGGAGGAATTGATTTGAAGGATAAGCTACTCGGAATGATAGGTCTCGCAAAGCGCGCGGGAAAGGTAATCACGGGCGAGGATTTATGCGTTAAGGCAATCAAAAGCGGCAGGTCCGTTTTGGTTATAATAGCGAGCGACGCGCCCGACAACACCAAAAAATCAATAACCGATTCATGCCGGTTTTATAATGTGAAATATATTGAGGCCGCAACAAAGGCGGAGCTTGGCAAATTTACAGGCTCGGACAGCCGCGCGGCGGTTTCCGTGAATGACGACAATTTTGCAAAAGCAATTTTAGATAGATTAAACTAATCCCTCTGGGACATGGAGAAAGGGTGATGCGAATATGGCAGAAACTATAAAACTTGGAGAAATATCAAAAAATCTTAAAATTACAAATAAGGACATAATAGCAAAGCTTGCGGAGTACGGAATCGAGCTTAAGAGCGCGTCGAGCGCGGTAAACGAGGACACTCTCGGACTGATTCTCGACATATACACACAGGCAAATACCGTAACCGAGGAGGAAATCCTTGAAATGCGCCGCGCGGCGGTGAAGAATACCGAAAAACCCGAAAAAGCGGAAAAAGCTGAGAAAGCGGAGGTTAAGACGGATAAAGCCGCGCCCAAGGAGGAGAAAAAGGCGGAAAAGAGCGAAAGAAAGCCCGAGAAAAAACCGGAAAAGCCGGCGGAAAACGCGCCCAAGACCGAAAAGAGCGAAAATAGCGAAAAGATTGA
The DNA here is from genome assembly GCA_021203665.1 of Bacillota bacterium. Taxonomy (GTDB): domain Bacteria; phylum Bacillota; class Clostridia; order UBA1381; family UBA1381; genus Hominilimicola. The sequence goes on along the minus strand of JAJQAT010000043.1, from coordinate 2,177 downwards.
AAAGAAGGCTGAAGGCAAGCCGAAGCATGAAAAGCACAAAAAGGTCGCAAAGAAGCAGGCGGGACAAAAGATTGACCTAAGCAAGGTTGACCGCACGGACACGGACGAGGAATTTATCGTAAAAACCGAGGAAAGAAAGCGTCATGTGGACACGCGCCAATCAATTGTGGAGCTTGACGCAATCGAGACGCGCGAGCGTATCGAGGATATGGTTCCCGACAGCATAAAAATGGATAAAAAGGGCGGAAAGGTTAAGAATAAGAAGGGCGGCAAGAACCGCCGCGAAAAGGAAAAGAGCCGTCAGCCCAAAAAGGAAATAAAGGCAAAGGTTATTACCGAAATAGAGATACACGAAACAATCACGGTAGGCGAGTTCGCGTCCAAAATGGGCAAGACCTCGGCGGAGGTTGTGAAAAAGCTGATGATGCTCGGAGTAATGGCGACGCAGAATCAGTCGATTGACTTTGAAACCGCTCAGCTTATCGGCGATGATTTCGGCATAAAGGTAAAGCAGGAGGTTGTTCTCACAAAGGAGGATATGCTGATGCTTGAAACCGAGCATGAGGATAAGCCGGAGGATCTTGTTCCGCGTCCGCCGGTAGTTGTGGTAATGGGTCACGTTGACCACGGCAAGACCTCTTTGCTTGACGCAATCCGCCATACAAGCGTAATCGACACCGAGGCGGGCGGCATCACGCAGCATATAGGCGCGTACAGCGTCAAGCTTAACGACAGAATGATAACCTTCCTTGACACGCCCGGTCATGAGGCGTTCACAACAATGCGCGCGCGAGGCGCGCAGGTGACGGACGTCGCTATTCTTGTCGTAGCCGCGGATGACGGCGTTATGCCGCAGACAATCGAGGCTATTAACCACGCAAAGGCGGCGGGAGTAACAATAGTTGTCGCAATCAATAAGATAGATAAGGATGGCGCCAATCCGGACAGGGTTAAGCAAATGCTTGTCGAATATGACCTTGTCCCCGAGGAATGGGGCGGCGACACCGTTTGCGTTGAAATTTCCGCGAAGAAGCATATAAATATTGACGGACTTCTCGAAATGGTATTGCTTGTCGCGGATATGCAGGAGCTTAAGGCGAACCCGAACAGAGAGGCGAGCGGTACTGTAATCGAGGCTCAGATAGATAAGGGACGCGGACCGGTCGCGACGGTGCTTGTGCAGAACGGCACGCTTAAGGTCGGCGACTTTGTAATCGCGGGAACATCCGTAGGCAGAATCCGCGCCATGATAAACGATAAGGGCAGACGCGTCAAAACCGCGGCGCCGTCAACTCCGGTTGAGATACTCGGACTTTCCGAGGCTCCGTCGGGCGGAGACACGTTTATGGTGGTTGATAATGAAAAGCTTGCCCGCGATGTTGCCGAGCAGAGAAAGCAGGAACAGCAGGAAACCAAGTTCAATCAGGTGGTTAAGGTGTCTCTTGACAATCTGTTCAGTCAGATTGACGAGGGCAATATGAAGGAGCTGGACGTTATCATCAAGGCGGACGTGCAGGGCAGCGTGGAGGCTGTAAAGCAGTCGCTTGAAAAGCTCTCCAACGACGAGGTCAGAGTTAAGGCTATCCACGGCGGTGTGGGAGCGATTAATGAGTCGGACGTAATGCTCGCGAACGCGTCAAACGCTATTATCGTAGGCTTTAACGTAAGACCGGACGCGGGCGCGCTCGCGTCGGCGGAACAGCACGAGGTTGATATAAGACTTTACAGAGTAATTTACCAGGCAATCGAGGAAATCGAGGCGGCTATGAAGGGTATGCTTGACCCCGAATACAAAGAGGTCGTACTCGGCTATGCCGAGGTGCGCCAGACCTTTAAGGTGTCAAATGTCGGCACAATCGCGGGCTGCTATGTCACTCAGGGCAAGATACAGAGAAATGCCGAAATACGCGTAGTGCGCAACGGCATAATAATCCACGAGGGCAAAATCAACTCCCTTAAGCGTTTCAAGGACGACGCGAAAGAGGTTGCCGAAAACTTCGAGTGCGGTATCGGTATCGAAAGCTTTAACGATATTAAAGAGGGCGATACGCTGGAGTGCTTTGTTATGGAAGAAATAGAAAGATAAATAATAGCCTCCCTTGTTAAAGGGAGGGGGACCGGCGGAGGGATTCGGGCGACCGCAAGGTGTACAGTGTAGTAACATAGTATACAGGTAT
>JAJQAT010000085.1 GCA_021203665.1 Bacillota bacterium | reverse complement strand
ACAGACAGACAGACAGACAGACAGACAGACAGAATAAATCTGTTTTATTGAGCTGTGTTAATAAAAAATCAAGACGCATTGCGACGGTGTATTTTATGCGGCCGCAATGCGTTTTTTAAATAAATATAAAAGAGGAGGAAAAAATATGTTTAAAAGAGGTATTTCCATACTGCTCGCCGCGTCCATGACGGCGGCACTGATTCCGTCGGTTTACGCGGATGATGACACGGTGAAATTGACGGCTAAAATGGATGAGGCGATAGACGTTGTGAAAAGCGGCACCGGCGACGACGGCGATTACGGGCTTGACGCGGGACTTTTCACGTCGTCCGACTATTACTGTGATATTGACAGGGACTACGCTCAATATCTCGACATATCGGTGGAGAATGTGGAAAGTGCCGACAAAGAGGTATATTTTACCTGCGGCGATGTGTCCGGAGATCTGGCGGTCAATTTTATTGAAAGCGGCTCAAAATCCGAGCCGATGCTGTTAAGGGCAAACGAAAGCGCGAATGCCACCTTAGCCGTTTTCGCGCAAAACGCTTCCGAAAGCAATGTCGGCTTTTATATTTACGCGTGGGAAGTGATTAACGGCACCGCCGTGCGTACATCCGCCGCGTATGTTGACCTTAACATAGATATATCGGGGATGGCAATATCTGTCGAGAAAATTTCGGAAAATTCCGCGTCGCTGGAGCAGACGTATCAAATAACGAACACCGGCGGAAACAGCATTACCGATTTGAGCTTCAGCTTTGACGATGATATAAAGGACTATGTGTATACAAGCACGCCCGTAGAAAATTATTTGCTGGCAAGCGGCGAATCTGTCACGTTTTCGGTATGCCCCGACCTGGGCGTAATGGATGATAACGACATGACCTCTCTTTCGGGAACGGTTATTATAACCGGCAACGGCGACAGCTATACGCAGGATGTGAGCTTTGACATAGGGGACAACGAAATTGTCTATTCCTCGGTCAAAAATATTCAACAGATTCAGGACGGAAATCCGTTTATAAACCTTACGCCGGACTATGACAGCGTTTACGTGAACGACGTCACAATCAGCGAGGACGGATTCAATGTTGAAACCGGCTACAATTTATTGTACGGCGACGACCTGGAAAGCACCTTGGAGCTTAGCTACACCATGACCGGCACCCCTGTAAGCTCCGGCACAGCCGCGGCGGATACATTCAATATTGAGGAATCCGGAGGGGAAATTATCGCGACCATGAGCTATACTCTGACCGCCGAGGAGTATTCACAGATATATGATTCTGTTTATGAGCAGTATTCGTTTGCCTTTGAGGGCGCGGAAGCATCCGTTCATACAATGGATATTGATATACCAACGGCGATTGACATTACCTTAACACTCGGCGGCGATACGGAATTGGGCGGTAAGCTCGGCAACGTGTTTGCCGTATTCCAGGCAGTTGCCTGCGCCTGCGGTTTTAAAAAGGACATGGAAAAGGTTCAAAATTATCTCAGCATGATTCCGGATTACGAAACGCGGGAGCAATATAAGATGTATGTATTAGCCGAATATGGTCTTACCGTCGCGGGAGTTGTGGGAATTGCCACCGGAATCGGAGTGGAATTTGGACTGGCTTCAATAATAACAAGCTTGGTGGCATCCGCGGAAAGAGAAAAAATAGAAGCCGCGGTTGATGCCGCGAACGCGAATAAGGGTGATGATTCGGACAATGCCGCGGACGTGAATACTGGCGGAAAATTCGGCGCGTCGGAATCGGGCAGCCAGTGTACAAACAAGGGACTTATAGAAAGTAATTTTAAAGTTCCCGGAGCGGTAAATCGCGGTACGAGCAGAACAATCATTATAGTAATAAAGCCGGACAAGGAGAGCGGCACCGTCGAAAAGGGTACAAAGGTAAGCTTTTCCGCACCCAAAAAGAGATATTACAGCACATGGATTTCATCCAATCACAAGCCTTACACCCAGGATGATTCGGTAGTTATCGATAATTCCACAAAGGTTACCGTTGTCACCAAGGATGACAGATTATCCTCCGAAAGCGACGACAGCGAGTCGGTTACATATGTATATTTAATAGACGGACAGCCTCTGCCGCCGGAGCCGAGTGTTGAAAGCGGCACGGTTGAAAAGGGAACGGAGCTTACCCTGACGCCCGATAACGGCGAGGATGTATATTATTACATTGACACGGAATTTACAGATGATACCGAGGGCTTTGAATACAGCCTGTATGACGGACCCATAACATTGGATCAAAGCTGTGTTGTTTACACATACGCGCAGAACGACAGCGGCGTGATTTCGGAAATTATACCGCTTCAATATATCGTCGGCACGGGTGTTTCCGCGCTTGAGGATGAGGAGGACAGCGAGGAAACCGTAAGTCTGTTCTATACGGGCAGAGTGTACAGCGAAGGCTCCGCATCATATGTTGACAATGAGGTAATAAGCTATGAATATTGTCTGAACGGAAAAAGCGTCGCGCAGGGCGAGAATAACGGACTTACAGAGGTTGATATACAGGAAATTCCGACCGATTATTTGAACATAGGCGGGTCGAACAATTTTGTGCGCGATTATGACACGGACGCGGGACATTACATTGTTTCGACGGATAACCAATTCACGGTAATTTATCCGGAGGATTACATAGTAAGCTACGTCGGCTCCGCCGAGGACCTTTTCGATATGAGGTTAAAGCCGGATTTCTCGGTATACGCGGAAAACATTTATTGTGACGATGATTTGATTATAGGTCACGAGGCAAATCTAAAGGTAAACTACTACAACAGAGGCTCACAATCGGGATTTTACACTATAAACGTGTATAACAACGGCGAGCTTTTGGAGAGCAAGGAAAATGAATTTATGACCTATTTTTCAAGCGGCAGCGTGGAGATTGCTTTTACCCCGCAAACTGAAAACAATAATATAACCGTGGAAATATTGAACACATCCGAAGACCTTGACGAGGAAACGGAGGACAACAACACCGCGTCAAAAGCGTATACCGCGAGAGCGGAGCAGGTGCCGGTGATAGAAAATCTTTCGCCCGATTCCGATGTCGAGCAGACGGACGACCAAATTATATCGACGGTTATAAGCAATAATGCCGATGTTTCCGATGTAAGCTTTTCATTGGACGGAAGCGAGGTTCAAAGCACCGTTAAAAGCAGCGGAACGTCATATTGGTGCAGCGCGGGCAAATTGGCGGTTGGCACTCACACCGTTAAGGTGACCGTAAATGATAAGTTCGGCAATGTATATGAATTATCATCAGACTTTACCGTTACGGAGGCTGTCGAGCATTATACCGGCTATTACTTTGACATGACGGATATTGATACAGAGCCGAATGTTGAAATTAATCTAAATGACTATGTCAAGGTTGTTGACACCGACAGCGGAACCGTTTATGAGCTTAAGGACTTTGCCGATGTCTTGGAAATAACAACAGCGTCAAGCATAATAAGCATAAATGAAAGCAATCCCCTGCTCATAACCGCGACAGATACGGGCAGCGCGAATATATATCTTACAATGGGCGACTGCGCGGACTATATCACGGTATATTCCTCGCTTTACGGCGGATATTCCTTTAACACAGAGCAGGATATAACAGCCAAATCGGGCGAAACGATAAATATAGGCGACTATATAACCGTAAACAATAACGGAGAAACCATACAGCTTTCGGAGCTTGCGGATAAGATTAGCATATATTCCTACGACGGCTTAGACGCCGACAGCGGCAACGCTTTTGTGTACACAATGCCCGAGGAATACGGCGAATATGAATTCAGAATTTCATTGGCGGACGAGGTGTATGATTATTTCTACGTGTATGTTACGAGCCTAAATTCACTGTCGGGCAAATATACCTTTACCGATGCCGACGCGGATGATGTCGAGGTGACAATGCTTAAATGCTATGACTCGGAATGGAGCGGAATGTATTACGGATATGACACCGAAACGTCCGATAATACGATTACTGTATCGATAGACCCGTATTACTCGGATTATGATGCGTATAAGGCTGCGTTTTGCGGTGATAACTTCTGCTATATTGACGATTTTACGGGCGGCGACATGGAAATATCAATCGAAGATTTAGCGACACTGTATATTGACGAGAGTAATGCCGATATTATGTATATTGAAATTTACGCGGTAAACGGCGATGAAGAGACATATATAGGCGAGGTTGATAATAATGTCAAATTAAGCGAGGGAGCATATAGGGTATATGTCGGATTTATGTATGACGGCTCATTTAATTATATAAACAAATATATCACCGTATCATCCGCCGAAACAATAGCCTTGGACCCTGTAAGCTGTATAAATTACATAACGGTCAACGCGCAGGCATTGGACGGAGTTGAGGAGCTGTACATCGGCGACGGCGAAACGATAGAGTATGCGTCGTATATTATCGGAGGTAATTCGACATATAAAATAGTACCGAGCGACGATATGATTGCCAATCCCGAAAATTACACCGTGTACGCCGTCGGAGACGGATTTGTGGCGGCTGCGCCGCTGACGAATTCCGAGGTGGTTTTGACAATGGAAAATAATAAAACCCTGCAAATTATAGGCTCGGAAAATGTGGAGCTTCAAAGCTATACCATCCGCGATATAGGTGAAGAGGAGTCTTGGGGAGATATTGCCGGCACATCCGACACCATATCGTTGCCCGCGGCGGAGTATACCGTATATATTACCTTCACATCATCGGGATATTCGTTGTCGGAGAGCGTTGATGTTTCCACGGCAGACGGCGACGCGGTTATCGACTTGAGTGATTACGCCGATATAAACATCGGTGTATCGTGGCCGAAAATATACGGTAATTATATCAGAATTTCTTTTAGCAACATCGACGCCGGTACAAGCAGCAGCTTTAGCGGAAGAAAGGAGTCATACGCAAGAAAGCTGTCGGCAGGCACATATTCCTGGAGCGCGTATTTGTACGGAAACGACACATACGATTTCGAGTCGGGCGCGAATATAACCATAACGGATGATGAGCTTACCGAGATAGCTATGGGAAGCACCTTTACAGGAACGCTGTCGGCGTATGACGGCTCATCATACAGAGCCGGAGGAGAAGCGGAGTTTGTTCTGAATGATGTTGCCGATGAATACGGGAATATTCTCACATACACAAGCTCAAGCTCATACAGAAGCGCGAAAATAATATTCACGAATGTTTACGACGCATCCGACGTGTATGAATCGGCGGTTGATAACAACAGAATGCACGACGGACAGGTGTTTACCGCAACTCTTCCCGATACGCCGGGCAAATATACGGTTGAGCTTGTTATAGAGAGCATACCTTATATTGAAATCGAAGGAACCTATTACAGCTCGGACAGCAGCGGCATAAACCGCACCGGAGTGCTGGCGAATTTATACGGTGTTGCGGAGGGTTCACAGGTCATTGCCGCGTTTTACGGCTATTCGGGAGTGCTTTTAGCGGCGCAAACCGAAACGTATGACGGCAGCGGCACGATTGATTTGAGTGTGGATTCCGCTGTTGATTGGTATGACATAAAAATATACGCGTGGGATTCTATGGAGTCCATGATACCGGCGGCATTGCCCGCAAGCCGGTAAAAATAACAATCCCGAAATCCGCGTTTGCGGACTTCGGGATTTATTTTTCGTTTGCAAAAACACACCGCGGCAAAAATATATTGCCTTTTTCCGCGATAGGCTGTATAATATAGGTAAGCCGAAACAAAGAGAGGGGGAGAGCGCATATGATTAATTTGGCGGGAGTAAAAATATTCGGAGCTGTTTCAATAGCTCTGGCAATAGGATTTTTGTATGTGCTGTTTTTCCTTAACCCGATAAAAAGAGGACGCCTATGCGGCATGGGGAAAATGGTTATCGTTTCCGCGCTTTTAATGCTATCTGTGATTTTCGCATGGTTTGCGGCGGCATTGAGTGAGAACGATTACAGCGTCGGCGCGTTTGTTTTATCGATTGTAAGAGCGCTTCAAACCTTCAGCTTGGACGCTGATTATGAAAGCCTTATCCTTGCGGCAGAGAGAATTTCGGAGGCTTTATCGCAAAGCTCGATTGTCAGGAGCTTGATTAAGGGGTATACCCTGGGATTATGTCTTGCCGCGCCCATAACCGGCGGAGCGGTGCTGTTTGAAATAATAGCAAGCATTTTCCCGCGTTTGAAATTATTCGCGGCGAGATTAACACCCTGGCGCGAGGTTGTGTATTTCAGCGAATTAAACGAGCAGTCCGTCGCGATAGCGCAAAGCATAAGAAACAGCGGGGAAAAATTCAACGGATTTAAAACTGTGATTGTGTTTACCGACGCGTATACGGATAAGGATGATGAAAAAAGCTCGGAGCTGCTTTTGTCGGCTAAATTAATCGGCGCGATTTGCGTGACGGACGATATTTTGCAAATTCATATTAACAGACTTTGCAAAAAGCGGATTATTTTGATTGACAAAAACGAGGCTTCGAACATAAAAGCGTTGACGGCTTTAAAGGAAAAGAAGCAATTCTTAAAAAACGCGGATGTTTTTGTCTTTGCGAACAATGACGCTTACGCGGAGGTCGCGTATAAAATCGGAAACGAGCTTAACAGACCGGAAAAGGAAAAAAGAAAATCCGATAAGGGAAATGACGGCGCGTATAAGCAATATCCGTACAGGATTTACACGGTAAACGGATACAGGCAGCTCGTAAGAAATTTGCTGTCCGAGGTACCGTTATACGAGCCCTTGGTGAACAGAGTAAATCTTTCCGAATATGAAAGGGAAAACAAGAAATACGAATTGAATATTACGATATTCGGAACGGGGGACATAGGAACGGAAATGTTTATGTCAACCTACTGGTACGGTCAGATCCTTAATTGCCAATTAAATATTAACGTTGTTTCCGAGGAAAGCGAGGATGAATTTATCGGCAAGATTAATTACATAAATCCCGATATTTTCGGCACGTGCGAGATAGTCGGCGCGGACGGCGAGCCTCCCATGTACAATGAATTAATGCGTGTTTATCCCGACGATGATGAAATAACGGCGGAGCCGTATTTTAAATTCAGATATTGCCAAACAGATGTAAAGGACGGCGACATGAACAGAAAGCTTACCTCAAAAAGCTTTCGCGACGAATTTCGAATTGTCGATTCGGATTATATTATGGTCGCGCTTGGCTCCGACGAGGATAATTTATCCGCGGCAAGCAATATAGGAAGATGCATGGAAACGATTAAAACGGCTGAAAAGGAGAATAAAAGAGCCGTTGTTGCCTATGTTATATACGACGACGCCCTTTGCGAGGCGCTTAACGCGCAGGGACGCAAAAACGGGAATGTGTATATTCACGCGTTCGGCTCGATGAATGAGGTGTATGATATAAATAACGTGTATATGTCCGTAACGAAAAAATCCGAAAATGAAATTTTCAATTCATATCAAAGCGCGGCGGCGGACGCCATGCAAAAGCTGTATGAATCCTCGTATCAATACGATTATTGGTCGAGCATCGCGAGAGCGCTTCATATAAAATATAAGGTTTTTTCCGCGGGATATATAAACGCGTCGGTGTTTGACAATACGGATAAAGAGTCAAGACAGAAAATGCTTGATGAGGCATTGGCGCGGTATAAGGAAAGCATAATCCCTTATGAAGCGTCAAATGACGAGCAAACGCGGAAGGATAACGAAAGAAAGGTAAACGCGGAAATATATTTAAAGCTGTCCTGGCTTGAGCACCGTAGATGGAACGCGTTTTCGCGCGTCAACGGGTTCAGGAAGCCCGCTGGCTTTAAGCTGTACGAAAAAACGGGGAATCACAAGGATTTGGATTTAAAGCTCCATTCCTGCTTGGTGGAAGCCGATTTCCGCGCGGGCGCGTACGACTGCTTGGGCTCCTTTTCAAGGTGCATAAGCGCGACGCTCACGCCGATTTCCGCGCGGGCGCGTACGACTGCTTGGACTATCTCGCCGATGACCTGTATAAAGTACAGCGTAAATTCGATAACGGCGCAAGAAAAAAGGAATTTAAAAAATATGACGCTCCCGGATATGATTTTAACTGCAACGATAACGGTGAATTAACGGAGTAAAAATAAAAGGAGAACAGCGTTGGCTATTCTCCTTTTATCATATTCATAAAATATTCGTGAACCGCGGTATTTTTCGTAAGCTCGGGGTGGAATGAGGTCACAAGCATATTTTTTTCTCTTGCCGCGACAATATGACCGTTAAGCTCGCAAAGCACCTGTACATTTTCGCCGACGCTGTCAATCCAGGGCGCGCGTATAAACACAAGCGGGAACGGAGCAATCGATATTTCGGGAATAAGAGCCTCATTGCTGAAGCTGTCAATTTGCTTGCCGTACGCGTTGCGGCGCACGGAAATATCCATAACGCCCAAATGCGGATTTTCACCCTCGATACTTTTTGCCAGAACTATAAGTCCCGCGCAGGTTCCGAAAACGGGCATACCGTTTTCAATCATTTCCTTTATCGGCTCAAACAAATCAAGCTGACGCAGCAGCTTGCCGATTACGGTGCTTTCGCCGCCGGGAATTATAAGACCGTCAAACGGTTTTTCGATGTCCCTTTTCTGACGTATTTCAAACGACTCGATTCCGAGCGCGTCAAGAGCGAATTTATGCTCTATAAACGCGCCCTGAAGCGCCAATATGCCTATTCTCATTATTTACCACGCTCCGCCATAAGAAGTGCGATTTCATTTTCATTAATACCGACCATAGCCTCGCCCAAATCCTCGGAAAGCTCCGCGATAAGGTTATCATCCGTGTAGTTTGTAACCGCCTGAACAATAGCCGCCGCGCGTTTTGCCGGATTGCCGGACTTGAATATTCCGGAGCCTACGAATACGCCCTCGGCGCCGAGGTGCATCATAAGAGCCGCATCAGCCGGAGTTGCAACGCCGCCCGCTGCAAAGTTTACAACCGGCAGCTTGCCGTTTTCATGCACATATTCAACAAGGTTATACGGTACCTGAAGCTGCTTTGCGACCTCGTATAATTCGTCCTCCACCATGCTCTGTATACGGCGTATTTCGGACATCATCATTCTCATATGGCGCACCGCCTGAACAACGTCGCCCGTGCCCGGCTCGCCCTTTGTTCTTATCATTGCCGCGCCCTCGTTTATGCGTCTTAAAGCCTCGCCCAAATCCTTTGCGCCGCATACGAACGGCACCTTGAATTCGTTCTTATTTATATGATACTTGTCATCGGCGGGTGAGAGAACCTCGCTTTCATCGATGTAATCTATCTTTATCGCCTGCAAAATTCTTGCCTCGGCAAAATGACCTATACGGCACTTTGCCATTACGGGAATAGAAACAGCCTCCTGTATACCCTTAATCATTTTCGGATCGCTCATTCTCGACACACCGCCTGCCGCACGTATGTCCGCCGGAATGCGTTCAAGCGCCATAACAGCACACGCGCCCGCCTCTTCGGCGATTTTTGCCTGCTCGGGCGTTGTAACGTCCATTATAACTCCGCCCTTTAGCATCTGGGCAAGATTTCTGTTAAGTTCCATTTGAGTTGACATATTTTTTTCCTCCGTTTATTGACTTTTTATTTTAGATTAGTTATAATTATACCACCGTTTGACACTATTAAAAGTGCCAAAATACAACTTTTTTATGGGGGCAGATTATGTTTAACTTTATATTTACAGCCGATAAGGAATCCAAAAAACCGCTGTATGAGCAGCTCTATTCCTATGTCGCGAATGAAATAAGAAATAATAATTTAATTGAGAATGAGCGTATGCCGTCAAAAAAGGCATTGGCAAAGCATTTGGGAATAAGCGTGAACACGGTGGAAACGGCATATTCCATACTTGCCGAGGAGGGGTATCTGAGAAGTGTGCCGAGGAGCGGCTTTTATGTATGCCGCATAGAGGCTCCGGTGGGCGGCAGAGAAATTGAGTACGCCGAGGAAAAAGCTCCCGTAAAGAAATATAAGACGGATTTTAAAACCAATACCGTTGACGTGGCATCGTTTCCGTATGCAACGTGGGTAAAGCTGTCAAAGGAGGTCTTATATTCAAATCCGGAATATTTAAACGCCGGCGACGTCAAGGGTGATTATGAGCTGCGCGAAAGCATCGCCAAATACCTGCACGAATTTCGCGGTGTGCGCTGCTCACCCGCGCAGATAGTGGTCGGAGCGGGTATAGAATATCTTACGATGCTGCTTACGGAGCTGTTTGATGAAAAAAGCGTGTTCGCGCTGGAAAATCCCGGCTACAGAAAAATAAACGCTATACTAAAAAATAACAATAGAAGAATAAATTATATCGACGTGGACGAAACGGGACTTCGGACGGATAAATTAAAGGAAAGCGATTCGGATATAGTATACGTCACTCCGTCGCACCAGTTTCCAACGGGCGCGGTTATGTCCGTGGGCAGGAGAACGGAGCTTCTGTCGTGGGCGGAGGAAAAGGACGGAAGATATATAATAGAGGACGATTATAACAGCGAGTTCAATTTTTCCGTAAAGCCCGTTCCGGCAATGCAGGGACTTGCCGTCAGCGATAGGGTAATATATCTGAGTACATTTTCGCGCGTGCTCGCGCCGTCCATAAGAATAGCGTATATGGTACTGCCAAAGGAAATCCTAAAAAAATTTAACGAACATTTTTCGTCGTATTCGTCAACCGTGCCGAGGTTTGAGCAGCACACGCTTGATAGGTTTATTTCGGACGGGTATTTTTCAAGACATTTAAGCAGGGTGAAAAATATTTACAGAAAAAGACGCGACAGACTGATGGAAATACTCGGCGGCACCGACTTCGCAATAACGGGCGAGAGAGCGGGACTTCACCTTGTCGCAAAGACGCCTTGCGCGAAAGAAATAATAAAAAAAGCCGAGCAAAACGACATGAAGCTGTATGATATGGACGATTACTGCATGACCGAAAATAAGCGCGGTAATTTCGTAATTATCGGCTATGCCGGCGCGTCGGATGAGGATATGGAGCGTCTTGATAAATTTCTTGAGGAATATAAACACTGACGCGGGAAAGGCATTTTTACAACAAAAAATCCTCGGCTCAGCCGAGGATTAAATGGAGCGGAAGACGAGATTCGAACTCGCGACGTTCACCTTGGCAAGGTGAC
>JAJQAT010000157.1 GCA_021203665.1 Bacillota bacterium | reverse complement strand
GTAGTAGCCGTAGCTTCCGGCTCTGTAGTCGCAGTAGCTTCCGGTTCGGTAGTAGCAGTAGCCTCCGGTTCAGTTGATTCGGTCGGTTCAGTAGTCACCTCAGTAGTAGGCTCAACAGTAGCGCCGGGTTTCTGAGTAGCGGAAGTATCGGTATCGGATACGGTATAGGAGCCGTAGGGTACCATACCGGAAACAGAGTTCCAAACGAATAGCTTGTCGCCGACCGCGAGGTCAAGACCGGTTACAGTCTGAGCAGTGGATGATATGTCGGTAAGCTCTTTAATAATCGAGACACCGTCAAGAGTACCGTCATCACAGTATTTAGCGGCGATAAGAACGCCGTTGAAGGCTTCTGATTCTGTAGTAGAAACGGAAGCGGTACCGTCGTCATAAGAAATAGTTACAGAATGGCTGGGTACCTCGGTAGGAGCAACAGTTTCTTCAGGAGCTTCGGTTTCTTCAACTTCAGTTTCGGAAGCGAGAAGGTATCTCGGTTCGTCAGCGGAGCCTGTGTAAGTAAGGAGGTTATCCAATCTAACGAAGGAGTTAGTAGCGCTGCCGCTGCCCGAAGCGCTTGTAACAGCAAGGATCGGGAGATTCAGGTTATCAATACCGATGTTGGAATCGCCCTGACCAACGTGGTCACGGTTTACATCGGGAGTAGTAGCGAAATCTTCGCCGGCCTTAGCAACGTAAACTCTGTACTTATCGGAGGATACAACAACGCCCACCTTATACCAGGTATAAGGTTCAACCTGGATAACAAGGTTGTCGCCGCCTTCGCCCTCGAAGTACTCATAATCATCAGTAGCGAGTACAGCCATAACCGCGTTATAAGCGCCGTTGTTGTCATCGCCCGCCTGACGGTCAGTGCCAAGGATATAAAGTCTTCCTGCGCCGCCTGCGGCTTCAGAAGTGATATTAGCGGCGAACATCATAACAACGGAATTAGTATCATCATGAGTCAATTCTGTTGTAGCGGAGACCTCGGGGCCTCTGCCCTGATTAGAGAATCTGCCGCCCACAAGTTCAAGGACCTTGTCGCCTGAAGCGTACTCTGCGGTCTGAACATAAGTGGAGTTATCGCCAACATCATCGCCGCTGGTTCTGCTGCCCATAGCGATTGACAAGCCGTCAAGAGTAGTGATTGTCTGATCTTCGCCTGTCATAGTAGTTTTGTCAAGAGTAGTACTGAAGTCCTGGCTTGCAGAAACAGTAACGCCGTCCGGAGCCGTAAGTACGGGAGCCGCGTCCTTTGTTTCGGGAGCCGGATACGGAGTAGCAACCGCAGCCTCACCCTTTAAGCCGTCAGTTGAAAGGGTTTCCGCGTCGCCATTATAAACACGTATATTATCAAGATATACATAACCCGGTCCTGCCGCGTCACCGCTGCCCATAACGCTGTCGCCGCGTGCCAAGCCTACATAAATACCCGTGATTTTCGGAGCGTCGCAAGCATATGTAACGCCGTCTATAAGCTTGTTGCCGGCAGCGTCAATCATAGTGATTGTAACAGTGTTGTTAGCCGCGTCAACAACAGCCTGTGTTCTTGTCCATACATCCTGAACGTCCGAGACATAGCCGGAATAAGCTGTCCAGTCGCTCTCGATAACAGACGCGGGGTCATTAACAACAACACCCGTTGAAGCGCCGTCTGTGTATATAGACGAATAGGATCTTCTTGTGTCGTACTTAACGGCGAAGCCTGTTCCGACACCCTGACCTGTGTTGCCGTCGCTATAGCCGGTTCTTGTATCTGTTGCCATTGTGGAGCCGTAGAAAGCAATCTGTGTTACCATACTTTCTCTGCCCTGTCCGTCGGAAGCGTGGATCATCGAGTCAAACTCGATAACATAGTTGTCCTCAAGACTTGATGTGATGCTGCTAAGTGAATACGTAGCAGTTCTAAAGCCGCTGCCGTTGCCCGCCAATTTGATATACGTATCTGTTTCGTCGTCCTCATCGGTTTCCTGTGACAATGTAGCATAGTTTACAGTCCACGCCGAGGTCGAGCCGTCATCATACGAAAACAAATCGTCGTCTGCTGCGCCGGCGGTAACAGACAAAGCCGCAAATGATGAGGCAGTCATTGCCGCAGCGCAAAGTAATGAAATTAGTTTTTTACTTCTCATTTCTTCTCTCCCTTTCTTTTTTAGGCTTATAGGTAAGCCATCCTATTTTTGACGCGCACAACCGCGCAAATTACGGCAATATGCACAATTATACCCGTCTATGTAGTATTATTGTAACACATTTTTCATTTTGGTGCAATAGCAATTATAAATTTTGATTTGGAAATATGCACAAAAATTGACTTTGATTTTTGTGCAAGTTTTTGCGGTATACGGGAAAAGACCGCTATAAAGCGGTCTTTTCGGTAGTTTATTTATTCGGTTTCGTAGTCAATGTAGACATTGTCTATGGCGAATTTGCCGTACTGCCATGTGCCTGAGTAATACATTCTGTCGAGGTTAGCCGCCGTAAGGTCGGCACTGCCCGACGTCAGAACCGTTCCGGCACTGTTCGTCAAGGTGTATGTCATTGTCTTGCTCTCGAAGTCGAGAACCGTGTCAACGGTCACTACTGTTCCTGCGGCAAAGCCGGAAACCTCCGTTCCGTTAAACGATGAATTTCCGCCTGCGGTGTTTACGCTTATCGCAAATACCGCGGTGCCGTCGGTATCGACAAACTGGAGCGTTACCGCGGCTGTCTTGCCGTCGCTTCTTATCTGATAAGGCTCGATGTCAAAGCCGAAGTATAGCTTTGTCTGATCCGAGACTCCCATATCTTTGCTATATGCAAAGGTGCCGTTGTCGCCATTGACACTGCTGCCAAGAACCAATACCTTTCCGCTTCCCGCGGCTGTCATTCCCGCAAACGATGTCGTGTCGCTTGAGGTGTCAAGAATCGCGCCGAGAGAATTTGATGATGAATCGGTTATCCATTCGCTTACGCTTGTGATTTCCGAGAAATCCTCATAATACGCGGACGCGTATATCTTTACCGACGCTGTCGCGGTTACTCCGTTTATAGCCGCGGTTACGGTTACGGTGTCGCGGAACGACGACGGAACATATTCATCGGTTACGGTTAGAACACCGTCCACAACAGTTATGCCGGTCGTATCAGTTGACCATGTGAAGTCGGCATTGGTTGCCGAGCTTATCGGTGTACCCGATGCGTCTTGTACATTTTCGACATTTAGTGTAACCGTGGTGTCTGCAACAGCTTCAATTACGGAAATATCCTTGCTTAGTGAGAAGCTTGTTATATCCTCTATTCCCGGTTCCTTTGCAAACGATGCCGCAATTTCCGTATCACCGCGAACTCTGAATGAGTATGATGCGTCGGAGGAAACAAGCGTTGTGCCGTCATACCAACCCATGAATACATAACCGGATTCCGGTGTTGCTATGGCAGTTACTACAGTGTTTAATTCAAAGGTTTCCGTATTGGTTTCCGATGTTTCCGTTCCGTCATCCGTTGGGTATGATAATGCAACAGTTCCCTGTTCTTCATCAGCCGATGCTACAGTTACCGAGTATGACGGGAGTTTTTCATCCTTTAGCTTTGCAACAGTAAGGTTTGCAACTTTCATATCAAATGCAACCTTGCTGCCGCCGAACATAAAGTGCGTGTAAACCGGAAATTCAACAGACGCATCGGTGGTTTGATATGTATCAACGTCAAATGTATAGGAATCTCCGCCGCCTACGGTTATGGTGGCCGTTCCGAGGTCGGTGTCAAGTATGTACTTAACAGTTGTAAAGCCCGTTGCCGATACTGTTCCTACGTTTGTACCGTCCACAGTAACAGCGCCGCTGTCGCCTATTGTAAATAACTCTGTTGAAGCAATATTATTTACATTTGACGAGCTCCAAGAGGTATCCAAATTAAAGCTCATGCCGCCGCCCGAAACAATCTGTACATCAGCAGATACAAGGTATTTGCCTGATACTCCGTCAATGTTGCTGTCAAGTGGCTTTGCAAGATAGAACGAGCCTTGATTCGCACTGCCGTTCTTTGCGCCATCCGAGGTTATCTCTACATAATTATAATCATCAGCCGCATTCAAATAGGTAGTTATGCTCGCACTGCCCGCTGCCGCCCAATCATTATAGGACGTAAGCGATGATGTCGCACCGTCGTATGTTGCGCCGTAATAGGTAAAGTCCTCTATGTCGTTATCCTCGCCCGCAAGCAGATATGTTTCTATATCGGTCGGAGTGTATACAGCCGAGTAAACCGCGCCGTCCTCCGCAACGGTAATTCCGCTGCCGGTATCCTCCGCCTCAAGAACAACCGCCGTATATGTGTCGGTTTCTCCAAGTTGTACATCGGTCGTAAAGTTTTCGATTTCCTGCGTACCGTAACCGTCTATGGAGTTATCTACTTGATCTACTGAATATATATATCCTTTCACTTCACCGTCTTCATCGTATACGGTGATAACGATAATTCCGTAGGTTGAAAGCTCGATTTGTGCCGCTTGTGTGGTTACCTTTGCATAAACGGCATAGCCGTCCTCGTCAAATTGAATATCGTTTATTACTACCGGATATTTTTCCGTAGTTGGCACTACATATACAGGCCATGCGTCACCGCCCAAGCCACCGGTTGTAACATCATCGGAAATCAATGTAGGCTTCTCAAAATTCGCATTGGTGGTTTTTTTCATCAGCGGCTTCATGTTTTCCAAAGAATCCCAAAGCATTAAAACACTGTCATCGTCTACATCAATTTCCTTAGTTCCTGCCTCGTCAAATGTAACAGGCGTAACAGATACATTTGTCAAAATATCATTATCGTACAAAGCTTCCACAAGCGAAACACTCGCTTCACCGTCTGAGGTTATAACAACCTTACCGTCACCGTATTTGAAATTGAGTGATGAATCATATGTCTCATTTTCAAAATTCGCGAGAAGCGGCTTTAATGCCGGATAGCTGTCTGTATCCGCGTTTTCATAGAACAAATACGCGAGATTTTCCGCACCCGCGTCATTCGGATGGGTTGTATCTGCACCGCCGCCCTTTGAGGTGCAGAAATAGAAGTGCGTCAACAGATAGTTGTTTGTTACCTCCGTGCCGTTTAAAACGCCCGATGCCGACTGCTCCGCGTACCATTCAAGCGACGGCGCGTTTAGGTCAACAAACGCCACGTTTGTTATTGTGGAGGTTTTATCTTTCGCAAGCTCCTCAGCCAAATACGCGTCCGCCGCCGATGTGTCGTCGTTATCGTACAAGGACACATATTCCGCCGCCGCGTCCTCGCCGCTCCACAGCATTAGGTCAACATACGCCTTTGCGGCTGTCGCATAGCCCTGAAGTGTCTGCGACCATGTGTTTGTCGAGGAATCGTACTGGCTTGTCTGTACTCTGTCTATCGGTCCCACCAATATAAGCGTCGCGCCGACACTCTTGCAAGCTTCATAATATTTGTTTAAGCAGGATAAATATCCCGCCACACCGTCACTCTTGTGGTTGTGACCGTATTCAACATACAAATAGTCGCCTTCCTTTAATCGGCTTTTAACAACGCTGAAATGGTTCGAATCCGATGCGTTAAGTCCGCCCTCGCCCTCGTTTACCATGGCGATTGTAGAGGGAAGATACTTTGTAAGTCCCGTGCCTACACCGGTGTAGTTCTGGAGCGGGAAGAACGGCAAATCGCCGCCGCCGTCCGTTACGGTCGAGTCGCCGAGTACCCACAATACCGGCGCGGTTTCAACCTGCTGGATTTGCAGTGACAAAAGCGCCGTGTTCTCGCCGAGAACGCATACGCTTAATACTTCGTCCGCGATTGTTCCGGTCGGATCTGATTTTTGATAATATACCGGAGTTACTCTTACGGTAAATTCCGTTTCAACGGTGGTTCCCGCCGTTATTGTCTTTTCCGTGTAAAGCGGGTGCTTTCTCTCGGTGTAGAGCGACGCGGTCGCGTCCTGCTCGGGGTCAAGAGTTGTTACAGTCGCTTTTACTCTGTAATATGTATCATCCTCCACCTTCATCGAGAAGCGTACCGGATAATATTCGTCGCCGGCGTTTCCGTAAAGGTCCTCGCCTACCGAGCCGATACCGCCGTTCTCGCCCGCTTCAAGGGTTATTACCTGTCCCTCCTGCTGAACGAATCCGTCGATTCTGCCGCCCGCGAGCTTGTAATCATTCTCGTTCGTGCCGATAAAGCCGTAATCGCCGCTTTCGGTGTAGTTTCTGTCCGGCGTTACAAGCGTGTAATCCTCGTATCCGGTTCAAAGCTCGTCCCCGAAATAGAAGTTCCAGTCTTCAATAACCGTGTCGCCGTCAACAAGCGGCGTGATGTCCGCGCTTGCCGTTATCGGCAGTACTACCGTGCCGGCAACCATAGCCAGCGACAGCGCCGCCGAAAGCAATTTTTTGAATTGTTATTTCATTCTCATATCTCCTTTTTTATATTTTTTATATACAATTATAGTTATTTTATCATACTTTTCACAAAAAGAAAAGCAGATTGATAAATTTTTTTGGTTTTTTTATCAATCTGCACTGATTTTTTATCTTTTTTTTCTGAGCATCGCGCCCGCCGTCACCGGCTCGCTTGTCTTTATCTTAACAATCTGCTCCGCGTGATTGGCAACCTCTATCTCGCTGCCGTCCTCATCGCGCATATAGTCAAACGTCTGTGTGAAATACGGCTTCAACGGCTGTATGATCTCCACCTCGTCACCCGCGAAAAAGCGGTTGCGCTGTGTAACGGTCGCAATCCCGGTATTTTCGTCATAGGAAAGCACTATTCCGACAAGGTCATAGTCGCGTATATACGAGCTTGACGTGTACACCTGCGCGGACGCATCCGGCTTGCCGAAATAAAATCCCGTGGTATACGGTCTGTGGCTGACCTTGCAAAGCTCCTCGTATTCCGCTTTGTTAAAGGTGTAATTCTCAGGGGCCGCAAAATATCGGTCAATCTCGCGTCTGTACGCGCCCACAACGGTGGCGACATAATACGACGTCTTTACGCGTCCCTCTATTTTCAGGCTCGCAATTCCGCTCTGTACAAGCTCCGGTATATGCTCTATGGTGCATAAATCCTTTGAATTGAATATAAACGTGCCGCGCTCGTTCTCAAACACGTCCATATATTCGCCCGGGCGCGTTTCCTCCACAAGCTTGTAATTCCACCGGCACGGGTGGGCGCACGCTCCCATATTGGAGTCGCGTCCGGTCATATAATTCGACAGCAGGCATCTGCCCGAATATGATATGCACATTGCTCCGTGTACAAACGCCTCAAGCTCCAAATCCTCGGGGATTTTTTGCTGAAGTTCCGCTATTTCCGCAAAGGACATTTCGCGCGCAAGCACAATTCTCTTCGCGCCCATTTTATGCCACGCCAGCGCGGAGCGGTAATTTACGTTGTTCGCCTGAGTGCTTATGTGAATGGGTATCTCCGGCGCAAGAGTGCGCATCATATCAAACAAGCCCAGGTCCGCGATAAGCACCGCATCAAAGCCGAGCGGACGAATTTCCTTTATGAAGTCCTCAAATTCCTCGATATCCGAATTGTGCGGAATTATATTCGCCGTGAGATATACCTTTTTCCCGCGGTCGTGCGCGTATCTTATGCCCTCGCGCATATCCTCCAATGTGAAATTTTCCGCCGCGACGCGCAAAGAAAACGTCTCGCCGCCGATATATACCGCGTCCGCGCCGTAGTCTATCGCTGTTTTCAGTTTTTCCAAGCTCCCGCCCGGAGCTAATAGTTCGGGTTTCTTCATATTAATATTCCTTTTTTCAAATTTTAACCGAAACGGTCACGCCGTCGCCGAGCGGCAGCAGCGCGGTTTCCAGCTCCTTATGCTCCATAAGCATATCGATATAGCGTCTTAAACGCTTTACTATCGTAATTTTTCTTCTCACAACGTGATTGTCGTCCGCGGTCATTCCCTTATACAGCACATTATCGGATATTATAACTCCGCCCTTTTTGAGCAGTCTTACGCACTCGTCAAGCATATAAATATAATGCGCCTTCGGACCGTCAAGAAAAATTATGTCAAACACCTCGTCATCATCGATATACGCGAGGTAATCCTTCGCGTCCGCCTCTATTACGGATATTTTTTCCGCGTATCCCGCGTTTTTTATATTCTCCCTCGCGATACGCACCATTTCCTCGTTACATTCGAGCGTCGCGATTTCACATTCGGCGTCCGTCGCGCGCGCCATAAGTATCGACGAATAGCCGATGGCGCAGCCTACCTCAAGTATCTTCCTCGGCTTTGCCATACGGCACATAACCGATAAAAACCTTGCCGTTTCGGGCTCCACAATCGGAATACTGTTTTCCTCGGCGTATTTTTCGAGTCCGTGCATAAAATCGTCGTTATGGACTGTCTTTTCACGCAGATACTCCGTTATGTACGGCGGAACTATCGCATCCTTATCGTATTCTATCATTTATACAAACCTCTTATCACTGTTTTAAGCCGTCCTGATTTTCAATGGCGCCGCCGTCAACGCTTACCGTCGGGTCGGAGCTGTTCATCGCCTCAAGATGCTCCTCGTACGTTGCCGAGAAGATATGCTCTCCGTCCTTTCCGAGTACAAAATAATACGCGTCCGTGTCCTCGGGATAAAGCGCCGCCTCTATACTCTCAATGCCGGGATTGCAAATCGGTCCTATCGGGAATCCCGCGTACAAATATGTGTTATACGGCGAGTCTATCTGTGTGTCCGCCACGGAAAGCACGGCTTTTCTCTCGCCTAAAATATACTGCACGGTGGCACAGGACTGGAATTTCATACCGGAGTTTCTTCTGTTGTAAAAAACTCCCGCGACCTTTGCCTTTTCGCCGTCGCCCGCCTCTCTCTCGACTATCGACGCCATTATAATAACCTCGTCAACCGTCATACCGAGCTCCTGCGCGCGGGTATAATATTCGTCCTTGAAATTGGTATCAAATGCCGCAAGCATCAAATCTATTATGTCGTGCGCCGACATACCGTAACGAAGCTCATATGTGGCGGGGAAAAGGTAGCCCTCCATAGCTCCGTCGCGCTGAGGGAGATTTTGCAGAAAATCATAATCGTAATCCTCGGGATTGAGCGCCGCGTAAAAATCCTCCGCGCTTACAATGCCCTCCTCTTCGAGCGTTTCGGCAATCTGCTTCACCTCGTACCCCTCGGGAATCGTAACCCTTACGGTATCGCGGTTGGGCGTTATGATAAGGTCGAGTATTTCGTTATATGACATACCGTCCTCTATAACAGCCGCGCCCGGCTGAAAGCTGCCGTCGTATCCGCCCAATTTCGACTGTATCTTAAACACCAGCGGATATTTTATTATTCCCTCGTTTCTCAGCGTTTCGGCAACCGCGGAGGTTCCGTCGCCCTCGGCGACCTCTATCGCTCTGCTGCCCTCCTCTACGGAAACGCCCAAGCTGTCCTTCAGAATTATTCCCGCCGCCGCGAGACATATAACAATTACTGCGGAAATTATTATAACGGGAATCTTCTGTTTTCCGTATCTCGTTTCAAGTACCTTTATCGTCATACGAATATCCTCCTTGACTATACACTCCCTCTATTGTACAACAATTTGCAAAATTCGTCAAGTTTTTGCGTTTTGAAGCGCGGTCCGCGCGGTTTTTTGTCATTTTAACCTATAACTTGTCTTTATTTTTTACATATTAATAATTGAAAATCTGTTTGAAATATTGTATAATGATTATAATAATAAAATTTCAAGGAGGAGTCATTGATGGGCTATAAGGAAACATATAACCGCTGGCTTACACATCCCGCGGTTGATGACGAGACAAAAGCAGAGCTGAACGCGATAGCGGGCAACGAAAAGGAAATCGAGGAGCGTTTCTACCGCGACCTTGAGTTCGGCACGGCGGGTATGCGCGGCATACTGGGCGCCGGTACAAACAGAATAAACATCTACAATGTGCGCCAGGCAAGCCAGGGCGTGGCAAAATACGTCAATTCAAGAGGAGAGGACGCGGCAAAGGCGGGCGTTTTGATAGGATACGACACGCGTAATTTCTCGCGCACCTTCGCCGAGGAAACGGCAAAGGTTCTTACCTGCGCCGGAATTAAGACGTACCTCTTCCCCATCGTTCATTCCGTTCCCGAGGTTTCTTTCGGCATAAGAGAGCTTGGCTGCGCGGCGGGCGTTATGATTACCGCGAGCCATAATCCAAAGGAATACAACGGCTACAAGGTTTACGGTCCCGACGGCGGACAGCTTCCTCCGGACGCGGCGGACGTGGTTGTTGAGGCTATAAACAGCTATGACATTTTCGACGACGTCAAGTTTATATCTCTTGACGAGGCAACGGAAAAAGGACTTCTTGAAATCGTCGGCAGCGAGCTTGACGAAAAGTTCCTTGACGTTGTTCAAACTCAACAGCAAAATCCCGAGGCGGTCAAAGCGGTTGCCGACACCTTTAAGCTTATATACACGCCCTTCCACGGTACAGGCTCAAGACCGGTTAAGGCGATTCTTAACAGAATCGGCTTTAAAAATGTGCTTGTGGTAAAGGAGCAGGACACGGAGGACGGCAATTTTCCGACGGTTAAATCCCCGAACCCAGAGGACAAGGAGGGATTTGAAATCGCTATTAAGATGGCAAAGGAAAACGACGTTGACGTTATAATCGGCACAGACCCGGACTGCGACAGAGTAGGTATAGTTGTGCGCGACGCCGACGGCGTATACAGAACGCTTACGGGCAATCAGACGGGCGCGCTGCTTGTTGAATATATATTAAAGTCCAAAAAGGAAAAGGGCACCTTGCCGGAAAACGGTGTTGTTATAAAAACTATAGTTACAACGGAGCTTGCCGCCGCAATCGCGCAGTCCTACGGCATAGAGATTATGAACGTGCTTACGGGATTTAAATACATCGGCGAAAAGATGACGAAATTTGCTCAGACGGGCGAGCATACATATCTTATCGGCTTTGAGGAAAGCTACGGCTACCTTGTAGGCACGCACGCGCGCGATAAGGACGGCGTTGTCGCTACAATGCTTATCGCGGAAATGGCAGCGTACTACAAAGCTCAGGGCAAGTCGCTTTACGAGGCAATGATGGATATATATAAGAAGTACGGCTACTATGCCGAAAAGACGGTTTCGTTTACGATGCCCGGCAAGGACGGTATGGAAAAAATGGCGGCGCTGCTTACGTCTCTTCGCGACAATCCCCCGACAAAGGCGGCGGGAATGGACATCGTTCTTTACACAGATTACCAATCGCAGACCGTAAAGGACACAAAGGGCAATGTATCTCCGCTTAAGGGACTTCCCAAATCAAACGTGCTGAAATATAACCTTTCGGACGAAAAATCATACTTCATCGTAAGACCGTCCGGAACGGAGCCGAAAATTAAAATTTACCTCGGCACCTTCGCGGAAAGCTTCGAAACAGCGGAAAAAACAATAGAAAAGGTGCTTGCTGACTGCAAGGAGCAGTTCGGTTTATAATCCGATAAACCCCTCAAAACAGCCGATTTTCATATTTTCTTGATTAAAAATAATAAAAATTAACAAAATGTTATGTTATAA
>JAJQAT010000009.1 GCA_021203665.1 Bacillota bacterium | reverse complement strand
CGGTGCTGTACGTTGGTACCCGCCCCGAGCGTAAAGCGTGTGAGCTGCGGAAACCGACAAGCCGAAGGCGCAGTGAATTTTTCGCAGATTGCGCGCTTGAGCGAGCGGTGCTGTACGTCGGTACCGCCCCGAGCGTAAAGCGTGTGAGCTGCGGAAAATTAACAAGCCTTGTTAAGAGCTTGATTTAAGTCCTCGATTATATCTTCCACATTTTCAATACCCACGCTGAGTCTTATAAGGTCGGCGCTGATTCCGCCCTCCAAAAGCTGCTCGTCCGTCATCTGACGGTGGGTAGTGCTTGCGGGGTGGAGCGCGCAGGTTCTCGCGTCCGCGACGTGCGTTACAATCGCGGCTAATTTAAGACTGTCGAGGAACCTTGTAGCCGCCTCACGGCCGCCCTTTACTCCGAACGATACAACTCCGCTTGTGCCGAGAGGCAAATATTTATCAACCAACGGCTTGTATTTGCTCGACTTAAGTCCCGGATAATTTACCCACTCAACTCTGTCGTCATTTTCGAGGAATTCCGCAACCTTCATCGCGTTCTCGCTGTGACGCATTATTCTCAGATGCAGCGTTTCAAGACCAAGGTTGAGCAAAAACGCGTTCTGCGGCGACGGCGTCGAGCCTAAATCGCGCATAAGCTGAGCGCGCGCCTTTACGATAAACGCCGACTTTCCGAATCTTTCGGTATACACCGCGCCGTGATATGACTCGTCGGGCGTGGTAAATTCGGGATATTTTCCCGACGCCGCCCAATCAAAATTACCGCTGTCCACAATAACGCCGCCGAGCGAAACCGCGTGACCGTCCATATACTTCGATGTGGAATGTGTCACTATATCCGCTCCGAACTCGAACGGACGGCACAAAATAGGCGTCGCGAACGTGTTGTCCACGATAAGCGGCACACCGTGGTCATGCGCCAGCTTTGCGAACTTTTCTATATCGAGCACGTTAAGCGCGGGATTCGCGATTGTTTCGCCGAGGATAGCCTTTGTATTGTCCTTGAACGCCTTTGCTATTACCTCGTAATCATCGTCGGGATTTACAAAAGTAACGTCAATGCCGAACTTTTTAAGCGTTACGCCGAGCAGATTAAACGTGCCGCCGTAAACCGCCGCGGAGCATACGATATGGTCGCCCTCGCCGGCGACAGTCATAACGGCTATAAGCGTCGCCGCCTGTCCCGATGAGGTCATAAGCGCGCCTACGCCGCCCTCAAGCGCGGCAATTTTTTCCTCGACAAATCCGACTGTGGGGTTTCCGAGCCTTGTGTAGAAATATCCGTCCTCCTCAAGGTCAAAAAGCTTGCCCATAAATTCCGAGGAGTCATATTTATAGGTTGTGCTTTGATAAATCGGCAGAACTCTCGGCTCGCCGTTTTTAGGCTTGTAGCCCTCCTGAATACATTTTGTTTCTATTTTCATATTAATCACACACCTTTCATATTAAAAAATCGGTAAACTTAAAGATTAATAAGCTTAAAGATCCGTAAACGTCTTTCCGCCCATTAGGTGAAAATGCAGATGCGGCACGGTCTGACCGCCGTCCTTACCGCAGTTGTTTACAACTCTGTAGCCGTTTTGCGCGAATCCCAAATCCGACGCAATCTGCGGGATTTTCTCCCATATTGCCGCGACATATTTACTGTTTTCGGCATTTATTTCGTTCGCGCTCTCAATGTGCGTTTTCGGCACGATAACAATATGCTCCGGCGCCTGCGGATTGATGTCGCGGAACGCCAGCATCATATCGTCCTCGTAAACCTTTGTCGACGAAATTTCGCCGCCGATTATTTTACAAAATAAACAATCCATTATTTTTACCTCCTTTAATATTCTGAGTTACCTAAATATTCCATATGCCTGCGGTAGCGGCGGGGAATATTAATCTCGGTGCCGCCGTACCCGATTTCTTTTAAAAATGCGGATATAATGTCTATGCCGTCATTGAAAAACTGCGTTATGCGCTTTTCTTTATTCGTAATTCCCTTATAGTCCGGCGGACAAACAAAGGTCCAATCGGCGCCCTCATTGTCAAATATAATTCTGTAATACCTGTCAATATCGTATTTATCGAGCGCCTTGGCAAGCAGTATATGATGCTCAAAGCCCTCGTCAAGCAAGGACACAACGGCGTGTGACGCGTCATACGCAATCACCGCCATTAGCGGTTCGCCGTCATTGTTTATAAATTCCTTCCGTTCGGCATCGCTGCCGTAATATTTTATAATTTCCATATTCCTATTTATTCGTCTGCGCCGCGACAACCTCGTCAGCTCTTGCCAGCGCATCGTCAATCTTCGCCGCGTCCGTGCCGCCGCCCTGCGCCATATCAGGCTTACCGCCGCCGCGTCCGCCGGCTATCGCGGTTATTTCCTTAATAATCATACCGCAGTGTACGCCCGCCTTTACAGCGTCCTTAGACGCCATCGCGACAAATGTAATCTTACCGTCCGTATTTGCGGCAAGCACCGCAACGCTGCACGGAACCTCCGCCTTAACCTTATCCGCAATCGACTTCATTTCATCGCTGCCCATACCGTCAAGCTGCGCGGTAAGGAGCTGAACATCTCCGATATGCTTAATTCCCGCCATAATATTATTCGCCTTTGCCGCCGCCATTTTCTGCTTAAATCCGTCAATCTGCTTTTCAAGGTCGCGGTTTTGCGACATTACGCTTTCAGCCTTTTTGTCTATCTCGTGTATAAGATTGGTCTTGAGAGCCGCCGCGGTGTTTGCGATAAGCTCATCGTTATTCTTAATATATTCAAGCACGCCGTTTCCGGTAACGGCCTCGATACGTCTTACGCCCGCGGCAACGCCGCCCTCGGATATAATCTTAAACAATCCGCACTGCGCGCTGTTTGTAAGATGTGTTCCGCCGCAGAATTCAACGCTGTAATCACCCACGGAAACAACCCTTACCACATCGCCGTACTTTTCACCGAACAGCGCTATCGCTCCGAGCTTTTTCGCCTCGTCTATCGGCAGCTCCTGTGTGCTTACGTCAATGCTTTCGAGTATCTTTTGATTTACTCTTGTCTCGGCTTCCTTAATCTGCTCAGCCGTCATAGCCTCAAAATGAGAGAAATCAAAACGCAGTCTGTCAGCCTCAACCAAAGAGCCTGCCTGCGCTACGTGAGTACCCAATACATCTCTTAACACCTTATCGAGTATGTGAGTAGCCGTATGAGCGCGGCATACCGCCGCGCGGCGCGCTCTGTCCACCGTCAGCGTCACGGTGTCGCCAACGCTTATCGGCGACTGCGCGTTCACCTCATGAAGATAATATCCGTCAGCGGTTTTGGTGGTATTTACAACCGTCGCGATACGCTCGCCGTTAAGCGAAATTTCGCCGATGTCGCCGACCTGTCCGCCCATTTCCGCGTAAAACGGTGTTTTATCGGTAACGATAAGTCCCGATTCGCCTATAACGTCACACTCGCCCTCGCTCTTATCAACCGCGCCTACGACCCTTGCCTCCGTTTCAAGGCAGTCATAGCCGACAAATACCGTAGGCTCAGCGCTTTCAAAAGCGTAAGCCTCGTCGCCGTCCCAGCTTGAGCCGTCCGCTCTCGCGGCTCTCGCGGTTTCCTTTTGCTCCGTCATTGCCGCGTTGAAACCGTCAATGTCAACATCAAGTCCCTGCTCCTGCGCCATCTCCACCGTCAAATCCAGCGGAAAACCGTAGGTATCGTGCAGCTTGAACGCCTCCGCTCCGGTAAGGCTCTTTTTGCCCTCCTTCTTAGCCTCCGCGATATATCCGTTAAGAACGACAATGCCGTTATCTATGGTCGCGTCAAAGCGCTCCTCTTCCTTTTTTATAATCTTTCTTATATAATCTCTCTTTTCCTCAAGCTCCGGATACGCGCCCTTTGAGCAGTCGATAACCGTATCGGCAACCTCGAAAAGGAATTGTCTGTCAATGTTAAGCAGCTTGCCGTGACGCGCGGCGCGTCTTAAAAGACGGCGCAAAACATAGCCCCTGCCCTCGTTTGACGGTATAACTCCGTCCGAAACCATCATAACCGTACTTCTGATGTGGTCGGTTATAACTCTTAAGGAAACGTCCTTTTTCTCGTCCTTTTTGTATTCAAGATTCGCTATGCGGCAGATATGCTTCATTACGTCCTGAACGGTGTCAACCTCAAAAAGATTGTCCACACCCTGCATAACGACAGCAAGTCTTTCAAGACCCATTCCCGTATCGATATTCGGGTTCGGAAGAGGATTGTAATTGCCGTCCTCGTCCTTATCAAACTGCGTGAACACAAGGTTCCACACCTCCATATATCGGTCGCAGTCGCAGCCTACCGAGCAGGTCGGCTTGCCGCAGCCGTACTCCTCGCCCCGGTCAAAGTATATCTCCGAGCAAGGACCGCACGGACCGGTGCCGTGTTCCCAGAAGTTGTCCTCCTTACCCAGCTTTACTATGTGCGACGCGTCAACGCCGACTTCGTTTATCCAAATATCCTTAGCCTCGTCATCGTCCTCATAAACCGAAATCCAAAGGCGCTCCTTGGGTATTTCCATAACCTCGGTAAAAAACTCCCACGCCCACGCGGTCGCCTCATGCTTGAAGTAATCTCCGAAAGAGAAATTGCCGAGCATTTCAAAGTACGTGCCGTGGCGCGCGGTTTTGCCCACGTTTTCTATATCGCCCGTTCTTATGCACTTTTGGCAGGTGGTAACGCGTCTTTTCGGAGCGGTTTCGGGGTTTTGGAACCACGGTTTCATCGGCGCCATACCCGAGTTTATCAAAAGCAAGCTTGCGTCATTCTTGGGAATTAACGGAAAGCTTCCGAGTCTTAAACATCCCTTTGATTCAAAAAAGCTGAGAAATTTTTCACGAATTTCATTTACGCCCATCGGTTTCATAATAAATCTATTCTCCTTTGTTTTCAAACTAACCTCTATTATATTAAAAATCCCCCGTAATGTCAAGATACGGGGAATTAAATTTAGCAAATCAAAATTTCGGGCGGGTTTCGTAAAACGTCTTTACGAAATCAATCATATACGTCGTGTCCCTTGCGCCGGCGGTTTCGTATGACGAGTGCATCGCAAGCTGCGCAAGTCCCACATCGGCGGTATTAACCGACACCTTTTCACTTGAGAGATTTCCGAGAGTGGAGCCGCCCGCAATATCGCTTCGGTTCGCGTACATTTGATACGGAACCTTTGCCCTTTCGCACACGTACTTCACAACCGCCTCCGACACCGCGTCGGTGGTATATCTTTGATTCGCGTTATACTTTATCACAATGCCGCCGTTCATATACACGCGGTTATTTACGTCCGACTTGTCCGCGTGATTCGGGTGAACGGCGTGCGCGTTGTCGCACGAGAGCATAAAGCTGTTTGAAAGCGTTCTTTTATACGTCTGCGTATCCGAGCATATTCTTTCAAGCGTGTCGCGCAGAAATCCCGATTTTGCTCCCTGCTTTGTGCCGCTGCCGACCTCCTCATTGTCAAACGCGGCAAATACGGATATATTATCCGCGCTTTCGGACTTCAAAAAGCCTTTAAGCGTGGAATACACACACTGCAAATCGTCAATTCTCGGCGCGGAAAAATATTCGCCGTCCGCGCCTATTATTGTTCCCTTCATACGGTTATAAAGCGACAGGTCAAATCCCTTTATTTCCCCGCTTTTGACACCGGCATTTTCCGCGATAATATCCGTAATTGCCCCGCTCCGCTCTCCGGCAATGGGGCACATATCGTTCCTTATGTTAAACTCATATCCCTTGTTTATATCCCTGCTCATATGAACCGCAAGGCTCGGAATTACAAGCAAATCACGGTCTATATTCACAAGGCGCGTATTAACTTTGCCGTTTTCTACCGTGACGGCACGTCCGCAAACGGACAGCGGTCTGTCAAGCCAAGAGGACATTATCATTCCTCCGTAGCCCTCCACGCTGAGCTTTACGGCGCCGTCGGCGTTTATTTCAAAATCGCTTTTCAGCTTAAACGACGGCGAATCGGTATGCGACGCGCAAATCATAAACGCGCCGCCAAAGCGCGGGATTTTAAACGCGATAACGGACGATGAATTGCGCGTCACGTAATACCTCCCGCCGCAGCGCAAATTCCACTCATCGCTTTCAGAAAGGCGCGTAAAGCCGTCCTTTTCAAGCATATCCGACACGGTCTTAACGGTGTGATAGCAGTCGGTGCTTTTTTCGATAAACTTGATTAATTTATTTGTGTTTTCCAATTTACATACCTTCTCTATTCGAACCGAAATTCCCCTCCGGACGCGGCGCACTTTACGGGCGTGCCGCGGCGCTTTAAGCCGTATATGTCCGTAATCTCGTATTCCAAAATATATTCCCCGTTTTCTATTTTGCTTTCCTCGGCTCCGCCGAAAAGCCTCATTCCCGCGTCGCCGGTTATGTATTCCGTTTGCTTATGCTCCTCGTCGTACACAGCCAAAATCGGAGTTATTCTGTCAAAAAATCCGACGGCTTCTATCGAGGACGCGGCTTTTCCGCGCTCGTCAAGTCCCGCCCAGGCTCCTATAATTTCATACGTGTCGGCGGCGCGGTCATGCTCTATGCGGATATTGCTCCGCTCGCCGTTCAGTATGACGGGCACGGAATAAATTTCGTAATCGTCATACCTTCTCACAAGCCGCGCGCTGACGCTCTTGCCCGCGAGGCTCAGCATACGTCCGTCGAAGCCGTCCTTAAAAATGCCCGCCTCCCATTGGCTGTCCACATCGTAATATTTACCGATAAACACATATTTGCCGCTTTGCTCGTCCGCTTTATACACATTGATTGACACGTCCCTAATCATACACATATTGCCCGTGAGGTAAATCTCGTATGAATTGCCGTCAAGCACTGTCTGATACTCAAGCCACTGCATATCGTTTGCGTAATTCGTCCACGCCCATGAGGAGGTGTAATCCGCGGTATCCGACTCAAAAACGCAGTCTATACATATTTTACGCAGATATTCCTTATATTTCACGCTTGTGACAATATCCATATATTCCTGCAATTCCTCGCTGTCCGCGCAAATGGGATAATACACGCTGAGTCCCGAGCTGTTCATTTGGCGCTCGCCGCATACTCTGTACACAACCGCATCATTTAAAGCCTCTATCAAAACATCCGCCGTGTTGCCGACATACCCGCCTATTTTAACCGCCGCGTCGCCCAAGTCAATCGAGTTGGAATATCCCTCCTCGTCGGTCGCGCCGCCGTATATATGCACGGAATTAATCGCGTTTGAGAGATTGGCGTAGGTGTCGAGAGAATCGGTCGCGGTGAGCATCTCGCCCGCCATTCCGTCAAAAGCCTGCGTCAGAGTGGATATTTTAGACATATCCACAACCGACATTGCCGCGTCCGCCGCGGTGCCGTTTTGAACGCATTTATCATAATAGGTCCTGCATACCGCTTTGCCTATCTCGTCCGCGCCCGCCGACGGGCTTTCGCACATCGCCTGTAGAAATCCGGCGTAATCCCAGCTGTCCGCGCCCTGAATATCCTGTGAGCATACAAGGTAATCCGCCGACGTGGAAAGCGCCGACGCGGTTTCAAGACTGCCCATAAGAGGCGCGTCAAGACCGATTATGTCAAAGTTTTTGCCCGCGAGGCTCAGCGCGTAGGATATTTCCTCAAGAGTGAGGCTGTCGTCATCGTTAAGCTCGTCATACGCCATGCCGCATATGCTTCCTCCGCCCGCGCCGGACAAAATAAGCATATAGCTGTCGGACTCATAATTGGATATGCCCCACATCAGAAAGTCCGCGAGGGTTCTGTAGTCGCCCATGTTTGCCGCCACCGCCTGGTCGGCAAGATACATTGTGCCGTTACCCACCTCAAAGCGCTGAAGATAATCGCTGTAAACACCCTTTGTGTGCCATTCCACGCTGCCGCCCGTCTGCACCACAACGCTTATATTTTCGGGGTACTCCACCTTCATCATATCGTCAAGCTTTTCGCTTGACGAGCCGTTTAGCGTCTCGCCGCTGCCGCCGCACATATACACCAGCACCGTCCACGACCTGCCCGTAGCCGCCGTTTTATCGGTCTGCCGCTCGTAAACAACCCTTCCCGAGCCGCAGGCTGTAAGCGTCAGCATCATAGCCGCCAAGGCAATTATGCCCGAAATCCTTTTCATATGTATATACCTCCATAAATTTTAAATCGAAGCAACACTCTGCTTTGCTTGCAAGGAGCAGAGTGTGCGACAGATTGCAATCTGCGCATAGGTTATTTTTAAGAATTAATACCCGGGGTCAAAAAAACAAAAAAGGTGCTGCATGGGAGTTACCGATACAACACCTTTTCCAATTATCGCAGTTACGCCTGTTCGGGAGCGCCTACGGGACATACACCCGCGCACGCACCGCATTCGATACAAGTATCGGCGTCGATAACGTACTGGCTATCGCCCTCACTGATTGCAGAAACAGGACATTCCGCAGCACAAGCTCCGCAAGCTATGCAAGCGTCTGAAATTTTATATGCCATTGAGATACACCTCCTTATTTTAATTCCGTCCGCACTGAACGTTTACATTATGATTATATCACGAAATCACTCTTACTTCAATAGTTTTTAAAAATTTTTAATCGGCGTTATTTTCCTTTGGTAACTCATTATTCTTATTACGTTTTAGAATTTTTACGTCTGAAACATTAAATTCCTTTAAGGTTTTTTCGTTGTCGTCATCAAGCTTTACCTTGACCAATCCCTTTAGCAGGCTTACGTATTCCACGCTGCCGGTGCCGTCGGGCGTTTTCACAAGCGCACCCTGGCGCGGCGTTATCTTTAAAATCTCCTCGTAGGTGTCCTGCTCGAATTTGAGACAGCACATAAGTCTGCCGCAGGCTCCGGATATTTTTGTGGGATTGAGCGAAAGTCCCTGTTCCTTTGCCATTTTTATCGAAACCGGAGCAAACTCGCCCAAAAACTGACTGCAGCAAAGACTTCTTCCGCACACTCCTATGCTTCCGAGAGTTTTTGCCTCGTCCCTCACGCCTATCTGCCTGAGCTCTATACGCGTTTTGAAGACGTTCGCCAAATCCTTTACCAACTCGCGGAAATCAATTCTGCCGTCCGCGGTGAAATAAAACAGGATTTTGTTCCCGTCAAAGGTGTACTCCACCTCTACCAGCTTCATCTCGAGCTTGTGCTTCTTTATTTTTTCAAGGCATATTTTATACGCCTCCCTTTCAAGCTCCTTGTTTTTCTTGTATTTTTCGGTGTCCGCGTCCGTTGCCACGCGTATAACTCCCTTTAGCTGCTTTTTGAACTGCTCCTCCCTGACGGGCTTGCCCGCCATTACCACGTCGCCGTATTCCATTCCCCTTGTCGTTTCGACGATTACGTGATCGCCCCTCTTAATGTCAAAATCGAGAGGGTCAAAATAGTACGTTTTGCCCGCGGGCTTGAAACGCACGCCTATAACATTAATCATATCTAAAAAACTCATTCCTTTCAAGCTATGCCTTCGCTTTAGTGTTCTTCGCGCGGCTTCTGAGCTTATCCGCCATATTCTTTGACATATCGCACACAAGCATATTTTTCACTCTGTTCTTTTCGTAAACCACATACCATATGTTTTTGCGGGAAAACACGCTCGTCCTCATTATCTGAATGCTTTTGGGCGCGTCCGAGGGCTTTTGTCTTGTGACCGACTTTACATCCGACACCGCGAAATCCACCTCTTTGTTTCTGTGTCCTATTTTTCTGTTCACGCGCAGCCTGTCGTTTTTCAGGCTGAACGTATAAATAGCCGCGTAGCGCGTAAGCACAAAAAATCCGAGCACGCAGAACATCAGTATGGTTATTATGATGCCCATGATTTTCCACGACGGCATCAGATAAACTATATATTCACCGATAAAAATCAGCACTATCGACCATATCACGGCGAATATAAATTCCTTTCCGCCGCCCGTTCTTGTCTCCTCCACGGTCAAAACCCCTTTTAGATTTCTCTGTTTTCTACTATTATAATATAAATTCGCGAAAATGTCAACCTACCGCGTTTTTGGCAAGTACGCGCGGTTATTTGCGGCGGAGCATATTAATCATTTCCTGCACCGTTCTTATTCCGTATGCGGCAAAGCCGTCCGGCACCTTAACGCCGCGCATAGACTGCTTCGGTACTATAGCCGACTTAAATCCGAGCTTTGCCGCCTCGCGTATACGCTTTTCAAGCTGAGAAACACCTCTTAATTCTCCTCCGAGCCCGACCTCGCCTATGAATATCATATCGGGCGGCAGCAAAATATCCGCCTGGCTTGTCGCAATCGCCGCGCATATGCCCAAATCCGCGGCTGTCTCGTCAATGCGAAGTCCTCCCGCCACATTCACATACACGTCCGAATTGGACAAATTCATTCTCGCGCGCTTTTCAAGCACGGCTATAAGCAAAAGCGTGCGGTAAAGGTCTATGCCGTTCGCCATGCGGCGCGGATTGCCGAAGCCGGTAGGCGTCACAAGCGCCTGTATCTCCGCCATAACCCCTCGGCTGCCCTCCATGGCGCAGACAATGGCGCTGCCGGATATATCGGTATTTCTGCCCTCAAGCAGCATTTTGGACGGGTTATCCACCTCGCGAAGTCCCGCGTCGCACATTTCAAACACGCCTATTTCATTCGTCGAGCCGAAACGGTTTTTAACCGCTCTCAAAATCCTGAACGAAAGCTGCCTGTCGCCCTCAAAATACAGAACGCAGTCCACCATATGCTCCAGCACTCTCGGTCCCGCAATCGCGCCCTCCTTTGTTACGTGTCCGACAATGAACATAGCTATTCCCATAGTCTTCGCGATACGCATAAACGCGTTGGTGGCCTCTCTAACCTGCGGAACGCTGCCCGCCGCCGAGGGTTATATCCTGTCTGTTCATAGTCTGTATGGAGTCGATTATCACGATGTCCGGCTTTACGCCGTTGATGCACTCGATTATCGTTTCCACATCCGTTTCGGATATGAGGTAGAGGCTTTCGCACGTTACGCCGAGCCTTTCGGCTCTCATTTTTATCTGTCCCTCGGATTCCTCGCCGGAAACATACAGAATTTTCTTTTCCTCTCCCGCCTTTTGGCATATCTGCAAAAGCAGCGTGGATTTCCCTATTCCCGGGTCGCCGCCCACAAGAATCAGCGAACCCTTGACTATTCCTCCTCCGAGTACTCTGTCAAGCTCCTTAAATCCCGTTTTGTATCTCGTTTCGCTGCCGGCTTGAACGTCGCCTATTTTTTTCGGCTTTACCGCGGCGGAAACGCCCGACGCCGCAGCCGTCCTCGCGGCGGAGGTCTTCTTATCCGCCACAATGGTTTCCTCCATTGTGTTCCAGCTGTTGCAGCCCGGGCATTTTCCCATCCATTTTGGCGACTGATACCCGCATTCGTTACATATATACGTCGTTTTTGATTTCATAATTATAACCGTTAATCCTTTCAAACCTTTCTGTTACCTATTATACAACATTATCCGCGTATATTCAATTACAAAAATTACACCTCTGTATCGTTTTACATAATTCTTGTTACAATAATGTTACGTATATGTTAATATCCACGTTATCCATGCACTTATCCACGTTTTTTGCTTTTAAAATTTCCCCGAAGCCTGTCCTTTTGCGCGATTTATCCGCGCTTTATACTCAAAACGGGGATAATTTTATAAACAGCTTGAGGTTTACATAA
>JAJQAT010000196.1:6825-11875 GCA_021203665.1 Bacillota bacterium | reverse complement strand
TTTATATTATATCACGAAGTGAGGTGTTTGTATAGTGGTTTGTCTACAGTCTGAGCCTGCCGACGATTGGTCGGCAGGCTTTTTTGCTGTGCCGACACCTTCCCCTATGGGGAAGGCTGACTATAATTGCCGCCGGAGCAAATTCATCTTGTCCCTCTAAGTCTGCTCGCAGCCGCGAATCTTAAATAAAAAAGATGCCGCAAATGCGGCATCTTTTATAAAAATCAATTACTCTGCAATTTCCGAAACAACGCCTGAACCAACTGTTCTGCCGCCCTCACGAATAGCGAAACGAAGTCCCTTTTCGATAGCGATCGGTGTGATTAGCTCAACAGACATCTTTACGTTATCGCCGGGCATACACATCTCTGTGCCTTCCGGAAGTGTGATAACGCCTGTAACGTCGGTTGTTCTGAAATAGAACTGAGGTCTGTAGTTATTGAAGAACGGTGTATGACGGCCGCCCTCTTCCTTTGTCAATACGTAAACCTCGCCTGTGAACTTTGTATGCGGATGAATTGAGCCCGGCTTAGAAAGAACCTGACCTCTTTCAATCTCGTTTCTCTGAACACCGCGAAGAAGTGCGCCGATGTTGTCGCCTGCTTCAGCGTAGTCAAGAAGCTTTCTGAACATCTCGATACCTGTAACAACGACCTTTCTCTTTTCGTCTGTAAGACCAACGATTTCAACCTCATCGTTAAGCTTTAGCTGACCTCTCTCAACTCTACCCGTAGCAACTGTACCACGGCCTGTGATTGAGAAGATGTCCTCGATAGGCATTAGGAACGGAAGATCAGCTTTTCTTTCCGGAGTCGGAATGTAGCTGTCAACAGCATCCATAAGGTCAAGTATGCACTTGTACTCGGGAGCGTTTATATCTGTTGATGACGACTCAAGAGCGCCGAGAGCTGTACCGGAAATGATAGGAATATCATCACCCGGGAAATCATACTCTGTAAGAAGCTCTCTGATTTCCATCTCAACAAGCTCCATAAGCTCGGGGTCGTCTACCTGGTCTGACTTGTTCATGAATACTACGATATAAGGAACGCCAACCTGTCTTGAAAGAAGGATGTGTTCTCTTGTCTGAGGCATAGGACCGTCAGCAGCCGATACAACAAGGATAGCACCGTCCATCTGTGCGGCACCTGTGATCATGTTCTTAACGTAGTCAGCGTGTCCCGGGCAGTCAACGTGAGCATAGTGACGGTTGTCTGTCTCATACTCAATGTGAGCTGTTGAAATTGTGATACCTCTTTCTCTCTCTTCCGGAGCCTTATCGATCATATCGTAAGCTTCGAACTTAGCCTGACCCTTAAGAGCCAATACTTTTGTGATAGCCGCTGTAAGAGTTGTCTTACCATGGTCAACGTGACCGATAGTACCAATGTTTACGTGCGGCTTATTTCTTTCAAATTTCTCTTTTGCCATTGTAGAAATTCCTCCTTTAAATAATATAGTTGCACTAATAAGGTTATTGTACAATTTTTTTTAGAAAAAATCAAGTATTTTTTCAAATATTTTATAAATATATTAAATTTGAGCGGCAAACGGCGGGAATTTAATCCCTGCCGCCGCTTAAAATCCGATTAATTGGACTTTGTGCGCTCGTTCATAATCTTTTCCTGGATGGATCTCGGAACCTCGCTGTAGTGTGAAGGCTCCATCGTGTACTGACCGCGGCCCTGAGTACCCGAACGAAGTACGGTCGCGTAACCGAACATTTCGCCCAAGGGAACGTCCGCCGTTACCTGCGTAACGCCGCCGCTGCGCGATTCCTGTGACTTTATCATGCCTCGTCTTGAGCTTAAATCGCCGATAACAAAGCCGAGATAGTCGTCCGGAACGATTACGTTTACAAGCATGATAGGCTCCTTGATAACAGGGTCAGCCTTTTTCATACCCTCTTTGAATGCCATTGAAGCGGCAATCTTAAACGCCATTTCGGATGAATCGACCTCGTGATAAGAACCGTCATACAGGGTAGCCTTAACGTCAACTACGTTGTAGCCCGCAAGTACGCCGGACTGCATAGCGCCCTGGATACCCGCGTCAACAGCCGGAATGTATTCCTTGGGAATAGCACCGCCGACAACCGCGTTGACAAATTCATAGCCGCCGCCCTCAGGAAGGGGCTCGAGCTTAAGCAATACGTGTCCGTACTGACCTTTACCGCCCGACTGACGCGCATATTTATGCTCGATGTTGACTTCTTTTCTGATTGCCTCTCTGTATGAAACCTGAGGCTCGCCGACGTTTGCTTCTACCTTAAATTCGCGCAAAAGTCTGTCAACGATGATTTCAAGGTGAAGCTCACCCATACCTGCGATGATGGTCTGACCTGTTTCCTCGTCCGTATAGGTCTTGAATGTCGGGTCCTCCTCCGCAAGCTTTGCAAGCGCGATACCCATCTTTTCCTGACCCGCCTTGGTCTTAGGCTCGATAGCAACACGGATAACCGGCTCCGGAAATTCCATTGACTCAAGGATAATCGGGTGCTTTTCATCACAAAGCGTTTCGCCCGTGGTTGTGTTTGACAAGCCTACCGCCGCCGCAATATCGCCGGAGTAAACCACATCAAGGTCCTCACGGTGGTTAGCGTGCATCTGTAGGATTCTGCCCATTCTTTCTCTCTTTCCCTTGCAGGAGTTCAATACGTATGAACCCTTTTGAAGAGAACCGGAGTATACTCTGAAGAAGCAAATCTTACCAACAAACGGGTCCGTCGCAATCTTGAACGCGAGAGCCGCGAACGGAGCGTCGTCTGACGACGGTCTTTCGTCCTCCTCGTCCGTATCGGGGTTTACGCCCTTGATAGCCGGTACGTCAACCGGTGAGGGCATATACTCGATAACAGCGTCAAGCAGCATCTGAACGCCCTTGTTTCTGTAAGCCGTTCCGCAAAGCATAGGAACGATTTCGTTATTAATGGTAGCTTTTCTCAAAGCCTTTTTAAGCTCGTTTACGGAGATTTCCTCATCGGCAAGGAATTTTTCAAGAAGGTCCTCATCTGTCTCGCAGATAGCCTCAACCATTGCCTGGTGATATTCCTCCGCCTTTTCCTTCATATCCTCGGGAATGTCCTCCTTGTGGTATGAGGAACCGTCCTCGCTGTCGTATATTTCGGCGTCCATGTTCATAAGGTCTATTATGCCCGTGAACGTGTCCTCGGCGCCTATAGGCAGCTGAATGGGAACGCCGTTGGCGTTTAGTCTTTCGTGAACCATGTTTACAACATTATAGAAATCCGCGCCCATGATGTCCATCTTATTAACGAAAATCATACGCGGTACGCTGTAATCGTCAGCCTGACGCCAAACGGTTTCCGACTGAGGCTCAACGCCGCCCTTAGCGCACATAACCGTTACGGAGCCGTCAAGAACTCTGAGAGATCTCTGAACCTCAACCGTAAAGTCAACGTGTCCCGGGGTATCAATAATGTTGATTCTGTTCTTTATGCCCGCGTACGGACCTTCCTTAGGCTGCCAGAAACAGGTTGTAGCGGCGGATGTGATTGTGATACCGCGCTCCTGCTCCTGCGCCATCCAGTCCATTGTAGCGGCGCCGTCATGGGTTTCGCCAATCTTATGGTTAATACCCGTATAGTACAAAATTCTTTCTGTTGTAGTTGTTTTACCGGCATCGATATGAGCCATGATACCGATATTTCTTGTGTTTTCAAGTGAATATTGTCTACCCATAACAAAAATGTCCTCCTTTCATTTTGATTAGGGGTTTGATTAAATCCAAAATTAAAATACGGTAAAAGACATATCCGCGGGAGACGGAGGTTGTCAGCCCGCCGCAAAGCCGTCTTATTATTACCGTCTGTAATGAGCGAAAGCCTTGTTTGCTTCTGCCATTTTGTGCGTATCCTCGCGCTTCTTAACAGAACCGCCGCTGCCGTTCATGGCGTCCATGATTTCATTTGCAAGTCTTTCCTTCATTGTCTTTTCGTTACGCTCTCTCGAGTAACGGGTAAGCCATCTGAGACCCAATGTCTGACGTCTTTCCGGACGTACTTCCATAGGAACCTGGTACGTAGCACCACCCACACGTCTTGCTTTTACTTCAAGAACCGGCATGATGTTGTCCATAGCTTCCTTGAAAGCCTCAAGTGCGTCCTTGCCTGTCTTTTCGGCTACGATTGCGAATGCGTCGTAAACGATTTTCTGAGCGACACCCTTTTTACCGTCAAGCATGATGTTGTTTATAAGCTTTGTTACAACAACGTCATTGTAAATAGGATCAGGCAGCACTTCTCTTTTTGCTATAAAACCTTTTCTTGGCACTTTACTTCCCTCCTTCATAGTATGTGGAGATGTTATCTCCGCTTCATGACATCACAGGTACTCTGAACTTATTTTTTCAAAGCTCCGTCAGCGCTATTCGAATAATATAAATAATATAACCCGATATGCACTTGTGATATGCGCGTTTTTAATTACGCGGCATTATTTCTTTTCCTTTGGTCTTTTGGCACCGTACTTACTTCTTGACTGAAGACGACCGTTCACGCCCTGAGCATCAAGAGTACCTCTTATAATATGGTATCTTGTACCCGGAAGGTCACGAACTCTTCCGCCTCTGATAAGCACAACGCTGTGTTCCTGTAGGTTGTGACCTATACCGGGAATGTAAGCCGTTACTTCGATACCGTTTGTAAGTCTTACTCTGGCAATCTTTCTGAGAGCCGAGTTAGGCTTTTTCGGTGTAGCGGTTCTTACAGCGGTGCATACGCCTCTTTTTTGAGGAGAGCTCTTATCCGTAGTCTTTTTCTTTAGAGAGTTAAGACTCTTCTGAAGAGCGGGGGCGGTAGACTTCTTTCTCGATGTCTTTCTACCTGTTCTAACCAACTGATTAAATGTAGGCATACCGTGTTACACTTCCTTTCATAAAATTTAATATATTATCAAACGCAAAGCGTCCAATAAGCTATTTCAGCACGACCGCGCAGCTTGAGCCGACTTCTATAGAACACATATTTCCAAGCTCCTTCATCGTGGGAACAAAGAAAAGCGGAGTATTTGATTCTTCCGCGAGCTTTTCG
>JAJQAT010000196.1:0-6815 GCA_021203665.1 Bacillota bacterium | reverse complement strand
CCTTTAATGTGCGCGTCGCAATCCTCCGCGAGAAAAACCTTTTCGACCTTGTTTTCATTCAATGCCCTGACAGCCTGTTTGTAACCAACAAGCAATTTTGCCTTTTCGGCGTCACCAATCATGGCTTTTTTCACACTCCGTATCTTGAGAATAATTAGCAGTTGACTAAAAATAATCATAATAGCGTCAACCTAACAGATTATATATAAAAAAGTCAAATTTGTCAATAGTTTTTTTAATAAATTTACGTAATTTTTGCGTGAAACGCGGCTTGGCGGCTGTAAGCGGTTGCGCGGCGCGCGAAATTATGTTATAATTCATATATAATATGAAGAATTTCTGTTAATTAAGGAAGGGAATCCGATATGATACTTGCGATAGACATAGGAAACACAAATATAGTAATAGGCTGCTGCGATAATGAAAAAATCGTCTTTATGGAGCGGATAACCACAAACCACACCGCGACCGAGCTGGAATATGCCATGTCCGTGAAGTCGATACTCGATATTATGAGGGTCAACGCCGCGTCTGTCGGCGGAGCGATTATTTCCTCCGTTGTGCCGTCCGTTACCGACACCGTTAAAGGCGCGGTAAAAAAAATCATACACAAGGACGCTATGGTTATAGGTCCGGGCATAAAGACGGGACTTAGCATTAAAACCGACAATCCCGCTCAGCTCGGCAGCGACCTTGTTGTTGACGCGGTTGCGGGAATACATGAATACGGCGCGCCGATTATTATTTTCGATATGGGTACGGCGACGACTATTTCCGTAGTCAACAAGGAAAAGGAATATCTCGGCACCGTCATTATGCCGGGTATGATGATTTCCCTTAATGCTATGGTGAGCGGAACATCTCAGCTGCCCAAAATAAGTCTGGACGTGCCGAAAAAGCTTATCGGCACAAACACTCCGGACTGTATGAAAAGCGGCATACTCTACGGAACCGCCTCAAGCATTGACGGAATGATTGACAGAATCAAAGAGGAAATCGGCGATGTGACCGTAGTCGCGACGGGCGGACTGGCGGGCACGGTTATTCCGTTATGCAAAAACAAGGTTATCCTTGACGACGAGCTGCTTATTAAGGGTTTGATGATAATTTACAATAAAAATAAATAATTTAATTTTTGCCGTACATCTGTTACAAAAAAATAATATTTTTTCTATTGACACATACTATTAATAGTGGTAGTATTATAATATAGGCAAGATAGAGGTGCGTTTTTATAAAAGTACGCGTATTGAGGTATGCAGTTACCTGTGATATACGCCGAAAGGATAAAACGCCGAAGCGGAAATGCGACTGCCCGCATCGCCGCTGGGCATACCGTTAAGAGCGGTATGACTGTCATCGCAAGGTGGGGAGCTATCGCCGGTTTTGTATCAGCAAACAAGGCAGTAGTTTTCTAAACTACTGCTTTTTATTTTAAACAAAGGAGAGTAAACATGAAAGAAAATTACAAGGTAGGTATTATAGGCGCAACGGGTATGGTCGGACAGCGTTTCATCACACTTCTTCACGATCACCCCTGGTACACGATAGAAGTGCTTGCGGCATCTCCGAGAAGTGCGGGCAAGGCATACAAGGACGCGGTCGGTGCTAAGTGGGCGATGGACGAGGAAATCCCCGCAAGCGTCGCGGATATGGTAGTTATGAACGCGACGGACGACGTCGAAAAAATCGCGGGTATGGTTGATTTCATATTCTGCGCGGTTGATATGAAAAAGGACGAAATCAAGGCTCTTGAGGAGCGTTACGCAAAGGCTGAGTGTCCGGTTGTTTCAAACAACAGCGCGCACCGCCACACCCCCGATGTTCCGATGATTATCCCCGAAATTAATCCGCAGCATCTTGAAATTATTCCCGCTCAGCGTGAAAGACTCGGCACAAAGCGCGGTTTCATCGCGGTTAAGTCGAACTGCTCCTTGCAGTCGTATCTTCCCGCAATGGCTGTCGTAAATATGAAGTACCCGATTGACCACGCGCTTGTTACAACATACCAGGCAATATCGGGCGCGGGCAAGACATTTAAAACATGGCCCGAAATGGTTGACAACCTTATCCCGTACATCGGCGGCGAGGAGATGAAATCCGAGGTTGAGCCGAATAAGGTACTCGGTAAAATCGAGGGCAAGGAAATAGTACCGTCGGACGCTCTTTCAATAGAGTGCCAAACCTACAGAGTGCCGGTGTCAAACGGTCACACGGCGGCAATTTTCTTCACGTTCAAGGACAGCGCAAATAAGCCGTCCGTAGAGGAAATCGAAAAAATGTGGGCGGAATACGAGGGTGAGCCGCAGCAGCTTAACCTTCCTCACGCTCCGAAGCAGTTCATACACGTATACACAGAAAAGGACGCGCCGGATCAGCCGCAGATTAAAACCGCGCGCGAAATCGACGGCGGTATGGCGATAAGCTGCGGCAGACTTCGCGAATCAACTCAGTACGATTACAAGATGGTTTCTATGAGCCACAACACCCTCCGCGGAGCAGCCGGCGGCGCGGTACTTCTTGCCGAGCTTCTGACCGCTAAGGGATATATGGACTGATGCGGAAATAGGAATGAATATGTGAGTTTGGGTTTAGTGTAAGAAACGCTTCGCGAAAAATTTTCGAGGCTTTGTCTTGAAAACCACCCTAATAGGGGAGGTGGCACGGCACAGCCGTGACGGAGGGGTTTTCTACCGCATATTGATACACAGACCCAAATTTAAAACCTGAACAAACTACAAATTTAAAAAGGAGGATTTTATTATGGCAAAAACATTACCATTCACAGGCTCGGGCGTTGCTATCGTAACGCCGTTTGACGGCTTAAAAACCAATTATGACGAGCTTGGCAGACTTATTGAAATGCATATTGAAAAAAAGACGG
Source organism: Bacillota bacterium (assembly GCA_021203665.1). Classification (GTDB taxonomy): domain Bacteria; phylum Bacillota; class Clostridia; order UBA1381; family UBA1381; genus Hominilimicola. The sequence goes on along the minus strand of JAJQAT010000196.1, from coordinate 3,931 downwards.
ACGCTATTATAATCTGCGGAACAACCGGCGAAGCGTCTACAATGCCGGACGAGGAGCATCTTGCGGCAATCGAATACACGGTTAAAAAAGCAAATAAGCGCATTCCGGTAATCGCGGGAACCGGCTCAAACGACACCGCGCACGCAATCGAGCTTACAAAAAAGGCGGAGGCGATAGGCGCGGACGGAATCCTTTCGGTAACTCCGTACTACAATAAGACTACGCAAAAGGGTCTTGTCGCTCATTTTACCGCAATCGCGAACGCCGTAAAAATTCCGGTTATTCTTTACAACGTACCGTCAAGAACGGGTATGAGCTTCGCCATCGACACTCTTAAGGAGCTTGCGAAGGTGGAAAACATCGTGGCTGTAAAGGAGGCAAGCGGAAATATCAGCTATATGGCTAAGGTTGCCGCGCAGGTTCCCGAGCTTTACATTTATTCCGGCAACGACGATATGATTGTTCCGACGCTTTCGCTCGGCGGCAAGGGCGTTATCAGCGTTGTCGCGAATATTCTTCCCGAGGAAACACATAATATATGCGAATATTATTTTAACGGAGATGTCGCTAAATCAAGAGAGCTTCAGCTTCGTATGCTTGACCTTATAAACAACCTGTTTATCGAGGTTAATCCGGTGCCTGTAAAAACGGCTATGAATTTGCTCGGCTATAATGTCGGAAATCTGCGTATGCCGCTTATCGAAATGGACAGCGCGAATCTTGAAAAGCTTAAGAAATCAATGATTGATTTCGGCATGAATCCGGCGTAAAGGAGCAAGACCAATGACAAAAATTATTATGAACGGCTGCAACGGCAAAATGGGTCAGGTTATAACGCGTCTTGTATCGCAGGACAGCGAATGTGAAATCGTTGCCGGCTTTGACGTAAACGACACGATTGAAAACACATATCCGGTTTATTCCAATCCCGATGAATTTACCGGCGACGCGGATGTTATAATCGATTTTTCCCACCCGTCCGCGCTTACAAATATACTCGGCTACTGCAAAAAAAGAAAGCTGCCGATAATTCTCGCCACAACCGGATTTACCGATGAGCAAAAAAAGGAATTTACAAACGCGTCAAATGAAATTCCCGTATTTTTCTCGGCGAATATGAGCCTCGGCATAAATCTTCTTATAGACCTCGCAAAAAAAGCGACAAAGCTGCTTGAGGGCAGCTTTGACATAGAAATCGTAGAGCGCCACCATAACCAGAAAATCGACGCTCCGTCCGGAACGGCGCTCGCAATCGCGGACGCCATAGACGAAACTCTTTCATATCCGGCGGAATATGTCTATGACAGGCATTCGGTGCGCAGAAAAAGGAAAAAGACGGAAATCGGACTTCACGCGGTGCGCGGCGGCACAATCGTCGGCGACCATGAGGTTATTTTTGCCGGTACGGACGAGGTTATCGAGCTTAAGCACAGCGCGCACAGCAAAGAGGTATTTGCCGTGGGCGCAATCAAGGCGGCTAAGTTTATTACCGATAAGCCCGCCGGTATGTATAATATGAATGATTTGATAAGCAGCTTGTAAGTAAAAGGCTGTTGGCAGGTATATCTTTATATATCTGTCAACAGCCTTAATCATATATTTCATCGGCAATATTTATAATATCGATTCCCGACAATTCGGCATTTCTCAACGTCAGACCGGCGCCGCTTGCGGACAATATGCAAAACGCGATGCAAAAGCAGGAATCCTTTACCATTTCCATATTCCGCTTATACATACACTCCTCGGTATACTCGCTGTGCGTTATATATTTATACTCGTCCGCCGTTGACAGCATAACCCTATAGCGGTATTGCTGTGCGTCGCTCCATCTTCGGCTCTGACCGTAGCACGGCAGATACAGCAGCAGCCTTATATGAGGATATTTTTTCTTTAATTCGATAACACATTCGGCGGCGATTGTGTCAAATCCAAGCGCCGCGCCGGAAATAAATGTGTCAACCTCATATTCGTTAATAAGCCTTTCTATGTTTTCTTTTATTTTCAAAGATATAAGCTCTTTTTTATCGTTCGCTATTTTTCTGTGTCCCGTAAAAAAACAGGTTTTACTCCTACTCAAAAAACCACCCCGCAAATATTATATACTTACGCGGAGATTTTTTCAAGACATTTATTTAATAAAAGCGCATACGGACGTAAGAGCCGCGAAAAACGCCATTACAAAAAGTCCCGCTCCGCCGGTTTTGTTTCCGTCCTTTACGGTGTAAATTCCGTAATTGACTATTCTGATAGTACAAATTATAACTATCAATAAAAATATGATTTTTTCCATTACTTTTCTTCCTTTATGACCAGACCCGTTCTTCTTATTTTAAAATTTGCCTTTACGCTTATCTCATATTCCTTGAAATCAACACTTTCCTTAAACTCCTCGTATTCCGCGTTTGTCATAAACTTCGACTTTGTTTTCCTTTTAAGATTGAATATGTCGCTGTTGTATTTTTCAAAAAAATTGTTTATAAACTCGGTACACGCCTCGCTTATATCGCTTTGAGCCTCCTCCTCAAATTTCTCCAGGCGGTTTTCCACGTTGTATTCCGACGGAAGAGAATACAAATCGCCCTCGATAAAAAGCTCTATTTCTATCCTTTTATTATCCAAATCAATATTATACTTCGGCTTTTTCTCCTGAGCCGCTTTTATCGTGGCGGGAATTTCGGGATTTTCTTCATCGTAAAACGTCATATAACTATAGGTATAGTCACCATTTATCAGCTGACAAATTTCCGTTTCCACAGAGCCGAGCAAGCCGACCATTTTATCGTCTTCAAAAATTGCCGAGCCTATCTCCTCGCTTTTATTCTTTTTCTCCACAGATGCCTCTCCGGCAATGTAATTCTTTATATTGTATTCAAAATTATTTTTGTTTAACCGCGCCTCCTTTTCCTTCTCATTATCGCCCTCCTGCCGCGAGCTTTCACCGCCGCCTTCGGAATCGCCGCCGCCGCTTTCACCTCCGCCTTCGGAGCCGCCGCTTTCGGAGGATTCCGAACCCGAACCGTCACTCTCCTGCGTTTCTATAACTCCCGCCACGGGAATTATACTGTCATAATCCCCTGTTGAAATTCCGAAAAAGAAATCCTTTGCCTCTCCCGACGGTATTCCCATAAGATTGTTTTTTTGATAAATCAGTTGGTAATACTGCGCGGGATTTACCTCCATTTCGGGATTAACCGACGTAAGATATTCATTCGCTCCTCCGACGGCGACCGCTATAAACACGTCGGGACGCAGCTCGTCGCTTCTCGCAAAGGTTTCTATAAGGCTTTTAAGACCCTTTTCCGCTACCTCCTCAGAAAAAACAATCAGCTTTGCGTGCGACAAAGAAAAGGTTTTGCTCACTATATAATTTGCCGTTCCTATTCCGGAATATATATTCGGCGCCTCCACCGTCACATTATCGACTATTTCCGATCCGGCTTTGCCTCCCTCCTCGGAGGCTCCGCCGCTTATCTGCGCCGTCTTTGCGTATTGAACAGTTATCTTGTAGCTGTCGTTATCTCCCTCGTCAATTCCCAACGCGACTATATACGCGATTTCATTCGGCTCCGTTCCCATACAGCCCGAAAGACTTAAAGCTAAAACAACTATTATAATAGTTATTATCACCCTTGCTTTATTCAATGCCCTCTTCCTCCTTGCTTATTTCTTTGCCGCCGCAGATCTTTTTGGTAAAAAATCCGAAAATTATAGGCAGTAAAAACGCCGCGGGATAAACAAGCATATCCTCCCACTTTTCCGACCGTACCAGATTGACAACGGAATTCGGCAAAACCGCGATAACTCCGCTTATTATTACAATCGGAAATATAAGAGGCTTATAATATTTCAAATTAAATGTTATTTGCCTTACATTGCATATTGCGTATACGTAAACCGCGGCATACAGCAGTACAAAAATTGACCATAC
>JAJQAT010000094.1 GCA_021203665.1 Bacillota bacterium | reverse complement strand
TTGTTAGCACTCAGTGCCGTTGAGTGCTAATTTTGTATTGACAAATCAAAAATTTGGTATTATTATATTGTTAAAAGCAATTACAGAAAGGAAGTTTTTTCATATGGCAAAGGGTAATATTTCGGTTGACAGCGAAAATCTTTTCCCGATTATAAAAAAGTGGCTTTATTCGGACAAGGATATTTTTCTGCGCGAGCTGGTTTCAAACGGCTGCGATGCGATAACAAAGCTGAAAAAGCTCGCAAGCATAGGCGACGCGCAGATAAACGAGGACGAAAGGTTTAAGGTTACGGTATCGGTATTCAAGGACGCGAAAAAGCTTGTTATAAGCGACAACGGTATCGGTATGACCGCGGAGGAAATCGACAAGTATATCAATCAGATAGCGTTTTCCGGCGCGAGTGATTTCCTTGCGAAGTACAAGGAGGATGACGACAAGGGCTCTCAAATAATCGGTCATTTCGGACTAGGATTTTACAGTGCGTTTATGGTTGCCGACAGCGTGGAGATTGACTCGCTTTCGTACCAAGACGGCGCAAAGGCGGCAAAATGGACCTGCGACGGCAGTATGGAATTTGAGCTTTCGGACGGCGAACGCACCGAACGCGGCACCTCCGTCACGCTGAATATCGCGGAGGACTCGGAGGAATTTCTTGACGAGTACACAATTCGTTCAATTCTGAATAAATACTGCTCGTTCCTGCCGATAGAAATTTATCTCGAGGGCGAGGAAAAGGACGAGGAATGCGAATGCGGCGAGGAGCATAAGCATGACGAGGAATGTGACTGCGGCGAAGAGCACGAGCATGAGCATGAAGAGCCTAAGCCGATAAACAACACCAATCCGCTTTGGATGAAGAAGCCATCGGAGTGCAGTGACGAGGACTACAAGGAATTTTACAGAAACGTATTTATGGACTTTAACGAACCTTTATTCTGGATTCATCTGAATGTAGATTATCCGTTCAACCTAAAGGGTATTCTGTACTTCCCGAAAATCAACCACGAGTTCGCCGGTCAGGAGGGACAGATAAAGCTGTACAACAATCAGGTGTTTGTCGCGGATAATGTTAAGGAGGTAATCCCCGAATTTCTAATGCTCTTAAAGGGCGTTATAGACTGCCCCGACCTACCGCTTAACGTATCGAGGAGCTTTTTGCAGAATGACGGCTACGTTAAAAAGATTTCAAACCACATCACCAAAAAGGTTGCAGATAAGCTGACAAGCCTGTATAAGAACGAGAAAGAAAGCTACGAAAAGTATTGGGACGACATCGACATCTTCATTAAATACGGCTGCTTGCGCGATGAAAAGTTCTACGACAAGGTTAAGGACATCATAATCTACAAGGATTTGAACGGCAAATATATAACCCTTGACGAGTACCTTGACGGCAAGGAGGAAAAAGACGTTTACTACGTTTCCGATCCCGTGGGTCAGTCGCAGTATGTGAATATGATTAAAAATCAGGGACTTAATGCCGTTGTTCTGCCGAGTATGATGGACACGCATTTCATATCGTTTATAGAAATGAAGCAGTCGGGCGTTAAATTCAAGCGAATAGATTCCGCCGTAAGCGATATTTCAAACACGGAGGAAAAGGACGATGCCGCAAAGGAGCAGGACGAAAAGCTGATTCAAAAATTCAAGGACGAAATCGGTGACGAATCGCTCAAGATTGAGGTGCAGTCGCTTAAGGACGAATCCATTCCCGCCGTTATACTTCTGGGAGAGCAGTCAAGACGTATGCGGGAAATGTACCGCTCATACGGTCAGCAGATGGCGGGTATGGCGGATATGTTCAAGGACGAGTTTACGCTTGTGCTAAACTCCGGCAACTCGCTTATAAAGAAAATTGATTCATTAAACGATGAGGACGCAAAGCTTGTTATCGACCATGTATACGATTTGGCGAAAATCAGCCACAGTCCGCTCGGCGCGGAGCAAATGACAAGGTTCATCGAGCGTTCAAACAAGCTGCTTGAAAGAGTTATATAAAAACAAAAGGGACACTAAATAAGGGACACTAAATTTTAGTGTCCCTTATGCTTTGCTTTTATTTTTATTCTATAGAGTCAAGCAGTTCTTGATTTACGGTGATTTCAACGCCGTATTCATCCGCCCACGCGTACAGCTGAGTTTCAAAGTCGTCGCTTTCCATTGCCGACTCAACAGAGGATTCCGCTTCCGCGTATTGCTCCTCGAAATATTCCTCGGTTTCGTCAAGGGCAAGTCTTTGAATTACATGGTAGCCGTATGAGGACTTCACAAGCGTAAACTCGCCAACGCCTATGGAGTCAACGCCGTCCTGGAACTCGGCGACCATTTCATCATCCGTGAACACGTATCCGTCCGGATATGTCTCGCTGCCCGGGTCCTCGGAATACTCTGATATAAGCGTGTCAAAATCCTCGCCGTTTTGCGCTCTCTCCAAAAGCTCCTCCGCCTGCGCCTCTATAGTCGCGTCCTCCTCCTCGGAGGTCAGAAGAATATGCTTTGCGCGTCTGTAATGCTCAAGGAAATACTCACGCTTTTCCTCGTCCGTGTACTCCGTCGTCTCCATTTTTTCCTTTAACGCGTCCGAATAGAATCCGACAGAAACAAGCCTGTCTATATACTCGTCCGTAAGACCGTACTCCTCAAGAAATTCATCGTAGCCGGTGTCGCTGTCATAAGCGTCCACAACCTGCTGCTTATACTCGTCTATTTCCGCTTGGGTATCATCGTCAAACTCGATTCCCATAGCCTGTGCCACAGCGATTATAAGATGGTTCTTTTCGCAATATTCAAGCGAAAGCTCCTTTGCCGCGCCCAAATCCATATTGTCCTTATAGGTCTTCAAAAAGAAGTTGAACTCGTTTTCCGTGACGTTAATATCACCCACGGTCATAAGTGTTTCACTGCCGTCCGAGCCGGTGCTTGCGCCGCAGCCTCCGAGTAATAACGCGCACGACAGCGCAGCCGCCGCTAATTTTGTATGCTTCATAATCATTTCTCCTTAAAATTTTTTATTGTATATCAAGTATACTCTATTTCTCATTATTTTGCAATTCTTTTATTTGAGTTAATAAATTGTTTACAATTTTCAAAATATCTTTACAATCGTCTCCTATCACATAATTTATTATCGGATTTTCGCTTGAAACAAGCTTTATGCGCCTTGGGAACACGCTGTCAAGTCCCATAACAAGAGGCGCGTCAACATAATCCTCCTCAAATTTAAGGCTGAGAATGCCGCCGCTTTGGGATTGGGATATTTCGTATATGCCGCACTCCTTGGCGGGCGCCTTGAGCGCCGCGACCTCGATAATATTCTGCACCGGCTTCGGTATATCGCCGAAACGGTCGATAAGCTCGTCTTCTATTTCAAATTTATCGTCCTCGGTTTCAACGGCGGCGATTCTTTTGTAAATATCGATGCGCTGATTGTGATTTTCTATATAGCTTTCGGGCAGGTACGCGTCGATATTAATATCTATCGAAACATCGCGTTTTTCCTTGACCTTTATGCCCTGAACCTCGTCAACGCTCTCCTTGAGCAGCTTACAATACATATCATAGCCCACCGCGTCCATATGCCCGTGCTGCTCGGGTCCCAAAATATTTCCCGCGCCGCGTATTTCAAGGTCGCGCATCGCAATCTTAAATCCCGAACCGAATTCGGTAAATTCCTTTACGGCTCTAAGTCTTTTGGACGCTACCTCCGACAGTATTTTATCGCGGTGATACGTCAGATACGCGTATGCCGCTCTGTTGGAGCGTCCCACGCGTCCGCGCAGCTGATAAAGCTGCGCCAATCCCATTTTATCCGCGTCCTCTATGATAATGGTATTCGCGTTGGGAATATCAAGTCCGGTTTCTATTATTGTTGTGCATACAAGGACGTCCGTTTTGCCGTTTACCATATCGTACATTATGTCCTCAAGCTCATCCTCTTTCATCTTGCCGTGTCCGACAGCCACATTTATATCGGGGAACATCGACTTTATCCAATCCGCCCTGGCGTATATGCCCTGCACGCGGTTATACAGATAAAACACCTGACCGCCCCTCGATATTTCATTTCCGATAGCGTCGGCTATGACGGCAGGATTGTCCTCAAGGACATAGGTCTGCACCGGATAGCGGTTTTCGGGCGGCTGAGTTAAAACGCTCATATCCCTTACACCCGTCATCGCCATATGGAGCGTCCGCGGAATCGGCGTCGCCGTCATCGTAAGCACGTCTACATTCTGCTTTAATTCCTTCAGTCTCTCCTTGTGCGCCACGCCGAAGCGCTGTTCCTCATCTATTATCAAAAGTCCCAAATCCTTAAAAACCAAATCCTTTGACAGTATTCTGTGAGTGCCTATGACTATATCTATTTCGCCCGTTTTAAGCTGCTTTAATATTTTTTTCTGCTGAGATGCCGTGCGGAATCTCGAAAGCATTTCCACCCTTATCGGGAAGCTTTCCATTCGCTTTAAAAAGGTTTCGTACTGCTGCATAGCGAGTATGGTTGTCGGGCATAAATACGCCACCTGCTTTGAATCGCCCACAGCCTTGAATGCCGCTCTGAGCGCGACCTCCGTTTTGCCGAATCCGACGTCGCCGCACAAAAGTCTGTCCATAGGCTTCGGCTTTTCCATATCCGCCTTTACCTCCTCTACAGAGCGCAGCTGATCCTCCGTTTCCTGGTACGGGAAGGTGTCCTCAAAATCGCGCTGCCACGGCGTATCCTCACTGTAGGCGAATCCCTTTGTGTTTTCGCGCTCGGCGTACAGCGCGATGAGCTTTTTGGCAAGCTCCGCCGTGGACTGCTTTACGCGCTGTTTTGTCTTGTTCCATTCGTTTCCGCCGAGCTTGTTGAGCTTTAGCTGTTTATCGGCATTGCCCACATATTTATACAGAAGATTGAGCTGGTCTATGGGAATATACAAGTCGTCCGTGCCCTGATAGCGGATTTTCAGATAATCCTTTGTTATGCCGCCCACGGCAATTTTTTGCGTGCCCATATACTGACCTATACCGTGGGTCTGATGCACCACATAATCGCCGACGCTTATATCCGTGTAGCTCTTTATTCGATTTGCGTTATCGACCTTGCGCCTTGAACGGCTCTTTTTTGTTTCAAATATTTCACGGTCGGAAACAAGCACAAAATTGATTTCGGGATATTCAAAGCCCTTGTTAAGCTCGCCGCGGACGATTACCGTTTCGCCGCGGTTAAATTCCGCGTTTCTTGACTCGGCGTCCGAAAAGACGGCTCTTATTCCCTTTTCCTTAAGCACGCCGGCAAGATTTTCGCCCCTGCCGCGCGATGAGCATAATATCACCGTTGTATAATTTTTGCTCTGCCAGCTTTTTAAATCCTCATACAAATACTCGATTTTACCGTGGAACGACACCGTTGTTTTTGTGGTGAAGGTTTCGAGGTGCTTATATTTTATATCCGCGCTCGAATGTGAAAGCACGTCGAGGGATATGAGCCTTTTCGCGGACATTTCGGCTGTCTTTTCAGCATAGGAGCAGTAAAACATATCCCTTTGCGCGCCGATTATTCTCCTTTCCTTAAGCTCGGCTATGACCTCGTTTTTCTCACGCTCAAAGCTCCTGCCTCTCTCCGCTATGCGCTTCGGGTCGATTATAAACACAAGGTCGTTATTCGAAAAATAATCAAGCACCGACGGTATTTTGTCGTAAATAAGCGATACGTATTTATCTATCGAGGGGAAATATCTTACCTCCTTAAAGCTCTCAATATCCGCCATTGTTGTTTCGATATACACGCTTTCGTCGCTTTTTTTGCGCTTCGCGCCGCGTATGCGCTTTTCAAGCTCCGCCGTTATTTTTTCAAGCTTTTCGTCCGTCACAACCGCCTCGCGCACCGGCGCCGCGGCCGCCGCGCTTACCTTGTCAAGCGACCGCTGTGTATAGGCGTCAAACTCCCTTACAGAATCGACTTCATCGTCAAAAAACTCAATCCTGTACGGATTGTCATTGCCCGGCGGAAATATATCGAGTATTCCGCCTCTTATAGCGAACTGTCCCGCCGCCTCAACGCTGTCCTCGCGGGAATATCCCATTATTATCAGCTTTTGCGTCAAATCCTCAAGGTCAAATCTCTTTCCTGTTTCAAAATCGACACATAGGTTTAAAAGCTCCGTCTTGTCGGCGGTGTACTGCAAAACCGCGTCAAGACTTGTAACAACAATATACCTCCCGCCGCCCGCGAGCTTTTGTATGACAGATATTCTCTCATACTCGTTTTGGTGTCCGGAGGTTTCTATGTTGTAGTAAATGTATTCCTTGGATGGAAAATACAAGATATTGTCGCTGTACAGCTCCATATCGGAATACATCTTTCTCGCCTCCATATCGCTGTAGCACACGACAAGCGCGGAGGAATTATTCTCCCTTTGCAGAGCGTAAATAAGCTGACCCTGCGCCGATTCCACTATTCCCGCGACGGATATTGGCGTATTGTTAAGATTTTTTACTATCCCCCGATAAGGCGCGTATTCCTTTAAAATATCCGAAAATTTCATTTTTGCTCCTTATTTGCCGTTACACTTATTCATCGCAGACTGCACGCCGTTTTTTATAATCTCGCAAACGGCGGTTTCCGCCTTTTTTATGGCTTCCTCCATAACCGGAATTTCCTCCTTTGTGAAATGTCCGAGTACAAAGTCAGCCAAATCGTAATCCTCGTGTTTGGGCGCGCCCACACCCATTTTTACGCGCGGGAACGCGTCTGAATTTAATCTGTAAATTATGGATTTCAATCCGTTATGTCCGCCGGCGCTGCCCTTTCCTCTTACGCGTATTCTGCCTGTGTCAAGCGAAATATCATCGTTTATTACTATTATATGTTCGGGCGGTATCTTATAAAATTGCGCCATTTCCGCAATGCAGTCGCCGCTCAAATTCATATAGGTCTGCGGCTTTACAAGATATACCCTTTCGCCGCCTATTACCGCGTCGCCGTACACGCCCTTGAATTTCAGCTTTGTAAGCCTCGCGCCGTACTTATCCGCTATATAATCTATTGTATGGAACCCGATATTATGACGGGTCATATCATACTGCTTTCCGGGGTTGCCCAGTCCTGCCACCAAATACATCGGTATAATCTCCTCTTCACGTCCAAAAAGGGCAGATTTTATCTGCCCCAAAATATTCATTTTCATTTCATTACGCAAATAACACTATGTGTTATTTTCTCCTGTCCTTCCAATTTTCCTTGTTTACCTGTCTTGCTCTCGCGATTGACAGGCTGTCCTTAGGAATATCCTCCGTTATGGTCGAACCCGCCGCTATATATACGCCGTCACCCACATTAATCGGTGAAACAAAATTGGTGTTACAGCCGACAAAGCAATCGTCGCCGATTGACGTGCGGTATTTATTCTTGCCGTCATAATTGCACGTTACAGTGCCGCAGCCGAAGTTCACCCGTTTTCCCACGTCGCTGTCGCCGATATATGTAAGGTGGGATATTTTTGTTCCGTCGTCTATATTTGAATTTTTTATCTCCACAAAATCGCCGACCTTGACGTTCTTTCCGACGCGGCAGTTGGGTCTGATATACGCGAACGGTCCCACGTGAGTGCCCTCGTCAACCTCGGATTCAAGAATTACCGAGCTTAAAATATCCGCGCCGTCGTGTATAACGGCTCTGTCAAGAACGCTGTCAGAGCCGATAACGCAGTCCGAGCCGATTTTTGTGCCGCTCTTAAGCGTCACGTTCGGGCAAATTTCCGTGTCGCTGCCTATCTCAACGCCGTCCTCTATGTAAACGCTTTCCGGATTGCGGATTGTTACGCCGTTTCTCATATGTGCTTCGTTTATGCGCTTTTGCATGATTCTGTCCGCCTCGCTCAGCTGTACTCTGTCGTTTATTCCTCTGATTTCATCATTATCCGAAACGGCATAGCCGCCGACCCTTTTGCCGGCGTTAAGAAGAATTTCAAGAGTGTCCGTAAGGTAATATTCGCCCTGGGCGTTGTTCGGTGTTATCTTGCCGAGCGCGTATGAGAGCGATTCGCCGTCAAAAACGTACATACCCGAATTAACCTCGTTTATCTTCTTTTCCTCGTCGCTCGCGTCCTTTTGCTCGACTATTTTCATAACGCCGCCGTCAACGCCGCGCACAATTCTGCCGTAGCCCGCAGCATCGTCAAGCACCGCCGTTATAACGGTAACCGCGTTTTCACTTGACCTATGATACTCAAGCGCGCTTTTTATCGTTTCGGCTGTTACAAGCGGAGTGTCGCCGTTAAGAATGACAACCTCGCCCTTTGCCTCCTTTATTACGTCCGCCGCCTGCATAACCGCGTGACCCGTACCCTTTTGCTCCGCCTGCAGCGCGTACTCGCACACATCACCGAGAGCTTCCTTTACCATATCGGCGTTATGTCCCACAACGGCGCACACTCTGTCCGCGCCCGCCGCCTTTGACGCGTCTATTACCCAGCCGCAGAGCGGCTTACCGCATACCTTATGCAATACCTTTGGCATTTTGGACTTCATTCTTGTACCCATTCCGGCAGCCAAAATAACACTTGTAAACATTGCTTTTACCTCCTATAAATCCATATCAGATGTAATTTCAATATCACGGCGTATCCGCTTTTTTAGCTCCTCCGCGCCGCTGAACTTTATCACGCCGCGCAGCCTTTTGGCAAAGCTTACGCGGATATATTCACCGTAAATATCCTCGTTAAAATCAAGAATATGGCTTTCCACAGTCAGCTTTTCCGCGCCGAACGTAAGATTTTTTCCAACGTTTATCACGCTTTTAAGCCTTTTCCCTCCGACATAGGTTATACCGGCGTACACGCCCTCCTTTGGGAGCGCCATATTGATGTCATAATCGATATTCGCTGTCGGTATACCCATTTTTCTGCCGTTTTGAAATCCTTTTTCAACAATTCCCTCAATGCAGTAGCGTCTGCCCAAGAAGCGCTCCGCCTCCTCCATATCGCCCTGCTGTATCATTTCTCTTATGCATGTGCTTGAAACAACTCTGCCGTCAACCCTTATGGCTTCGGTTACAAGCACCTTAAACCCGTATTTTTCGCCGAGCCTTTTCAGCATTTCCACATCGCCGCTCGCCTTATGTCCGAAACGGTAATCGTAGCCCACGCATACCGCTTTGACATTCAGCTTATCCGAGAGAAAACGCACAAACTCCTCGGGTGTTTTACGCATAAATTCATTATCGAATTTCAGCATATATACAAAATCGGGATTTTCACGCTCCAAAAGCTCCAATTTTGCCTCGTTCGGCGTTATCAGCGCGATTTTTCCCTGTGTGACGCCCTTTGTGTTTTCATCAAATAAAAGCACTCCGCTTTTTAAGCCGTGCTCCTTTGCGTATTTAATTCCGTTTCTGATTATGGTCATATGGGCAACGTGGAGTCCGTCAAAGTTTCCAAGCGCCGCCACAGTGCCGTCATAATCGGTCTTTTCACGGATTATCTCCAATTTGCGTCCCCTCCTTTTTTTCAGCTCCAGAATGATTTTTCCAATGTCAGCTTTCCGTCCGTTATTTTCGATATACACAAAAATTTGTTTTTTTCATCGTAGACGCGGTAGGATTGTCCCTCGATTCCGTTGTACGTCATACGCACTCCGTTTGTAACGCTTTTGACCTGCTTTTCATTCAGCCTTACGGACGGATAGTCCGCGAAAAGAGTGTCAACGGGTATAATCACGCTTTCAAGCGTTCCCTGCCGTTTTAAATCCTCCAATTCGCCTAACGTGTGGCTTTCTTCTATAGTAAACGGTCCTGTTTTCACGCGTCTTAGAGTGTTCATATACGCGCCCGTGCCGAGCCTTATACCGATGTCCTCGCAAAGAGTTCTGATATATGTGCCCTTTGAACAGGATATGTCTATCGTCACGCGCGCGCCGTCAATCTTAAGTATATCTATTGAATTTATCGTGACCTTTCTGCTTTCGCGTTCAACCTCGATGCCCTTTCTCGCAAGCTCATACAGCTTTTTGCCGTTCCGCTTTATCGCGGAATACATCGGAGGTATCTGCTCAATCTCGCCTATAAAGCCGCTTACCGCGCCGCGGATTTCCTCCTCTGTGCAGCTTACCGCGCACTCCGTAAGCACCTCGCCGTCCGCGTCCTGCGTGTCCGTGGTCATACCCAGCACCATCTCCGCTATGTACCGCTTATCCGACAAGGTAAGCATATCCGCCGCCTTTGTGGCGCTGCCTATGCACACCGGCAAAACACCCGTTGCCATAGGGTCAAGCGTTCCGGTATGTCCGACCTTTTTTATGCCGGTCAGCTTGCGTATAAAATAAACCATATCGTGAGATGTGCGCATGGGCGGCTTATCTATTATAACTATACCGTTCATTTATTCTCCCAATTCGCGCATACACGCACTAACCACCGCGTTTTCAGCCTCCTCGGCGCTGTCAAAATGCAGAATCGCTCCCGCCGCCTTTACGTGTCCGCCGCCTCCGAATTGCATCGAAACCTTTGATACGTCGGCTTTTCCGTTTGAGCGCAGACTGAGCTTAAAGCCGCCCTCAATGCGCTTTATGCACACGGCAATCTCAGTTCCCTCTATTCTCCTGGGAATATCCACAAGATTTGGAATATCCTCCTTGGATATTCCGTATTTTTCACCCGCGCGCTCGTCCGTGCTTACAAGCCTGATTTTGTCGCCGGCAAAGGACTTTATGCCCTCCGTAATCTCCGCCTTAAGCTTCGCCGCCGCCAATGAATCATTGTCGAAAAGCAGTCTGACAATTTCCGCGTGGTCAAAATTATATTCGAGCAAATCAGCCGCGATGCGCATTGTTTTGGGTGTTACATTGCTGTATTTAAAGCAGCCGGTATCGGAGCATATCGCCGTGTATAAGTCCTTTGCGATGTCGTCGGTGATTTCAATGTTCATTTTATTAAACAGCTCAAACAAAATCTCGCTTGCGGCGGCCGCCTTGCCGTCAACATAATTCGCGTCGGCAAAATTTGTGTTGGTATAATGGTGGTCGATATTTACGGAGTTGTTTATTTCGTCAAACATAGCCTTGCGCTCCGTTATTCGCCCCAGGTCGCCGCAATCGAGGCAAACACACAAATCATGGTCATGCTCTGTTCCCTCTCGGTAGAGAACATAATCACCGCCTATGAAGTTCAGCCTTGACTCAATCTTGCCGCTGACATACACCGTTGCCTTTTTTCCCATACCCCGCATCGCTTTTGCGAACGCAAAGCATGAGCCGAGCGCATCCGGATCCTCATTAACATGAGGAAAAACCGCGATTGATTCGGCTTTCATTATTTTGTCAATAACAGCCTGCATAGTCTATGCCCCCTTATAATTCCTTTTTGTTGATATTGTTAAGCAGCCTTTCTATATTTGCCCCGTGTTCTATTGAATTGTCAAGCTCAAATATAAATTCCGGCGTGTATCTTAAATCGACCCTTTTACCCATTTCGCGTCTTATAAAGCCCGCCGCGTTCTTTAAACCCTGCATGGCTCTTTTTTTTGTTTCCTCATCTCCCATAACGGAGATGTAGGCTTTCGCGTATCTTAAATCGTTCGTCACATTCACCGTGACGACGCTCGTCATAATCGGTATGCGCGAATCCTTAAGTTCACGGATAACATTCGCAAGCTCTCTTTTTACTTCCTCATTGATTTTGTCAATTCTTGCCATTATTGTTTCCTTTCAAAATATAGTTTGCGCGGGTAACCGCGCCCGCCGTGAATTATTACGCGGGCGGGCAATGCCCGCCCCTACAACGCTCGCCGAAAATTTAACCTTTTCGTAGGGGTCGGCGCCACGGGCGACCCTTTCCGTAGGGGTCGGCGCCTCCGACGACCCGTTTCGTAGGGGCGACCCTTGTGTCAAGAGTAACATGGTATACACATGTGAAAGGACA
>JAJQAT010000194.1 GCA_021203665.1 Bacillota bacterium | reverse complement strand
CTCTAAGCGTATACATATAAATCCTCCGTTCATTTTATTTATATAGAGCCTTTCGGCTGTATATCGTAATTCTTAATAGCTTTTTAAACCTTGATATAAAACGCCGTTTCTTTATTTAACGCCAATTTCTTTCCGCGTATATTAATAATTACATTGCCAAAGTATGAGCTGATAAGAAATAATGTTTCACCGGGATAAAGTCCCAAATTTTCAACATCTGCGGCAATGTTACTTTGGCACACGTTCCATTTAATTGTATAATTCTTTCCCGGCTGTGCCAAAGACAATGCTGTCACGGTGATTTACCCCTGTATGTGTTTGTTTGCGGAAAGAGAACATTCGGTTTTATATCAATAGCTTTTTTACTCTCAACAGCGGTTCTTTTTGCGCAGATTCGTAAATATCTGTCGCGCATATTTTGCTCTTTTGTTTTAGACGACTGCTTTGCATTGGAACGCATTGTAGTTTTATATCCTTTCATTTCTTGCCTCCAATCTTTCTTTTCCAATTCAGCAGGGTTGCCGAATTGATAATTACCAAAACCGAACCCGCATTATGTACGAGCGCGCCGACTATCGGATTTAATGTGCCGATTATCGCAAGGACGATTGCGACAAAGTTAAGCGTCAGCGAAAACGTCATATTAAGGCGTATCGTTTTCATCATTCTTTTCGAGAGTGCTACAAGGTGAGGCAGCTCCTTTACCTCATCGTCCGAGAGTGCTATATCCGCCGCGTCCACGGCTATATCGCTTCCCACGCCGCCCATTGCTATGCCGACATTCGCCTTTTTAAGCGCGGGCGCGTCGTTTACTCCGTCGCCAATCATACATACCGTTTCGCCGTTCGATTGATAAGCGTCAATCCGTTTCAGCTTATCCTCCGGCAAACATTCCGCAAAAACCTTGTCAATATTAAGCCGATTTGCGATAGCGGACGCGGCGCGGATGTTGTCGCCCGTGAGCAAAACAGGCTGAACGCCGAGTGATTTAAGCTCGTCAATCATGGCGCGGCTTTCTTTTCTTACGGTGTCGGAAAGAACCACATATCCCGCCGTTTTTCCGTTTGCGGCAACGTAAATCAAGGTACAGCCCTGCTCCGAAAAGCGTTCCGTTTCAGTCATAATTGACTGTGAAATTGAAATATTATTTTCTTCAAGCATTTCACGGTTTCCCGCTAAAATTGCCGCGCCGTTTACGTTCGCGCATACTCCGCGCCCCGGTATCATTTTGAAATCCTCGCAAGGTGCGATTGCTTTTCCGACTGTTCGCCGATATGAGCGCACGACCGCCTTGCCGAGCGGATGCTCCGAAAGCTGCTCAACTGCCGCGCATAAATCGAATATTTCTTCCGAGGATATATCAGGCTCAACTGCGACCGTTTTTACCACCTCCGGCGTTCCGTAAGTCAGCGTTCCCGTTTTGTCAAAGGTTATCTTTGTAACACCGACGAGGCGTTCTAATGCGTCGCCCTCACGTACAAGAAATCCGTGCTTTGCGGCGTTGCCGATTGCCGCCATAATCGCCGTGGGCGTGGCAAGTACCAACGCGCACGGGCAGAACACAACAAGTATTGTAACGGCACGGATAATTTCGCTGCTGATAAGCCAAGTAAGCGCGGCTGCTGAAAGCGCGATTACCACAATCCACGTTGCCCAACGGTCGGCAATGCCGACAATCTTAGCTTTGCCAGCGTCAGCCGATTGAACAAGCCGTATCATACGCTGAACGGAGCTGTCCTCGCCGACTTTTGTTGCGCGCATTTCAAACGCGCCGAATTGATTTACCGTACCGCTTGATACCTCGTCGCCAACGGATTTATCAACGGGCAGTGATTCACCCGTCATAACCGCTTGATTGACCGAGGTTTCACCGTCGGTTATAACTCCGTCCACGGGAATGGTTTCACCCGGCAAAACGCGCAAGACCGCACCGACCTCTACAGCTTCCGCGGGAATGATTTTCTCGTTACCGTCAATGATAACCCTCGCCGTCTGCGGCGTTAAATGTACGAGCTTTTCAATACCCGCGCGAGCCTTTGAAACGGTAAGCTCTTCAAGAAGACCTCCGAGCGCCATAATAAACGCCACCTCACCTGCGGCAAAGTCCTCGCCGATACAAACAGACGCGACAAGCGCCAAAGATACAAGCACGTCCGCTTTGATGTCAAAGGCAGTGATAAGTCCTATGACAGCCTCCATAACTATCGGTATGCCGCAAAGAATAATTGAAATCCAAGCGATGTCAAAGGGGAACGGATTTAAATTCGCCAAGCTCAATATAAGCGAAATTCCCGAAATTACGAGCAGCGTTATATCTTTTTTTACACCGCCAAGCTCTAATAAGTGTTCTAAATTTTTTATGATACGTTTCATACAAAGCCTCCTACGATAATATACCTATTGGGGTATGAGTATATTATACATATAGGGGTATATGTTTGTCAAGAGAGCAAAAAGAAAAACGACTGAAATTCAGCCGTTTTCACAAAATTATCGTTATGCTTTTGTATAATAGTTATAGAATTTATCCCATATTGGCGAAGCGTTCGACGGCTTTTGTAAAATCCGCGATTGTCTTGTCCGCGTCACCGTGTTCTATGCCGTCCCTGACGCAGTGCTTGATATGTCCTTCAAGCACAACCTTACCGCAGCCGTGCAGTGCTGATTTTGCGGCATTGATTTGCGAAAGAATATCCTCGCAGGGAATGTCCTCGTCAATCATTCTGTCGATTGCCTGTACTTGACCGATTATTCTTTTTAATCTGCGGTGCAGATTTTCCGAATCCATACATTGACGCATTTGCTTGTCCTCCTATACTATATGGTGTATATGTATATTTTACTATAGAGACATGGTTTTGTCAATGGATTTTGAAATTAAATCGGTATATGGCTGCTGAAATTTATTTTTATCTTTCCTCATGCCGCTCGACCTCACGCTTATCCGGCACCTCCGGCGACTGCTTCATAGGATAAGAAAAAGCAAGATAACCCGCGGGGTATCTTGCTTTTTGATTGTATTGCGTTTACGGCAGTATGTGCATCAAAAATTTTCTGACATCATAGCCGGTATCTTCATCCGTATAACCTATCATATGGGTGGATATATCCATAGCGTCGGTAATTTTTTCGTTTATAATCATTCTGCCGTTTTCATCTGTAAAGGTTGCGCGGTCGGTTAAATCATTATACATATCAATCGTTTCGCCGTCCTTTGTAAAGACGCAGGAATTGTTGGGAATGATATATTCGCTGCCTCGGTATTTTACGATTGCCGATTGGGTATCATTATCCCATTTTATATCGGCTCCGATATGCTCGCACAGCTCTCTCAAGGGTATTCTCAAAAAATCCTTTACATACGGCTTTATTACAAAGGGCTTAAGCTCATCGGGAAGATTAAATTCCTTCGGATTTTCCGTGTCGCCGAGCGGATATTCAAGGCAGCTTAAAGCATTTTCGCTGACGCCGAAGGGTTCCTCGGAATCATTTACCTCGTATTCAACATTGTATACAATAACGCTCTTAAAGCTTTCCGGCTCTATTACCTCTTTTGAAAGATAGATTGCAGACGGCAGTTCATTTCCGACAGCATCGTTTTTCACGCCCATTGCGGAAAGCTCATAAAGCTGTGAGACTGTTTTTATACTGCCGTCGTTCATTTTAAAATATATATAATATCCGAATGTTCCGCAGAAATCATCAATAATAGGCGAGTCCGCATAGGGAGCGATAACCTCCAGGCTTATCGGACTGTATTTAATTGTCACATCTCCCAAAACAGCGGTTTCCGTTTCGATATTCTTTGCCATCGGCACTGTTATTTTCGGAGCGCCGTTTATTTTGTTGAGACTCAGGGTGAAAGCAATATCCTCGGGATTGCTGAAATCAACGCAGTCAACCATATAATACTTTTTTGTTTCGGTATCGTACTTGCCGTTTGCGAGAGAGCCGTCGCAAAAGCCACCGAATCTGACCTTTTCAAAATCAGTCGGCACAAATGAAATCGTATCCATATCAAAAAATGTGCTGTAGCCGCGCTCGTCAACGGCATTAAGCTCCGCCGCCGCATCCTCCGTTTTTGCCTCTATGGAGTAAATAACCAGCGCGGCATTATCCGTCACCAAATACTGCTCCAATGTAAAGATATAATTTTCATCACTCACGCTCTGTTTCGGCGTTTGTATAAAGTCCGCCAAATATGAGGTGTCACCCTCGAAAACAGAGTCAAAATATCCGCTGTCCGCCGCGGCGGCGGTCAGACTCGACAGAATTGTCAGAGCCATAAGCAACGCCATTGCCGCGGTGCCTTTCTTTTTTAATTTCTTGCTTGCTATAAGTGTAAGTCGCTTTTTCATTCCGCTTTTACCTCCAAAAAATGTTGTTGTCATATATGATTTTTTTTGATTTTGAGATTTTAAAAGCTTGATAAGCATTTCACCGTAGAACACTCTCGTTTCGTATTCCTCGCCCTTTAAAACCTGTTCATCGCAGGCGGTTTCGCCGTCAATTTCGGCGGCTTTTGCCATAATGTACGCGAACGGATTGAACCAATGCAGGGATAAAAATATCAAAATAATAAATTGATACAGTATATCCTTTCGCTTATAGTGCGTAAGCTCGTGACGGAATATAAGACGCAGCTCGTCATCGTAGTATTCCCGCTCGGATAAGATTAGCAGCGGACGCAGTATTCCCACAAGCATCGGCGTGCCCGTGACAGCCGAAATTCTTACGGGCGGCACGGATGATATGTTAAGAGCGCGCGCTTCGTCACGCAAAATTTTATCCGCGTTTTCGTCGTTCGACGCGTATGACAGCCTTTTTAAGGAACGCCTGAAGGAGAAATATCTGTATATATGCAAAAGGAAAAATACCGCCGCGCCCATTGCCCATACCGCGCTTAACATAAGAAGTATATCGACAGGCTCGGCATATGTAACGGTCGCGGTAACAGGCTCTTCCTCCGCGTAAATCGGCTCGCCGCTATCCGACAGCGGTATATCGGCGTAATCCGCCGGCACTTTTGAGGTAACCTCAACGCTTTCTTCGCGCTTGGGCGCGAGATTGTAATACGCCGCGCGAATTTCATTCTCCACACCTGCGGTAACGGAAGATGTGTCGATTTTTATACCCATTCCGCCGAAAGGTATCATAAATATCAGAATGACCGCAAGCCACGAATAATAGCGAAATCCCGCGGTATACCTTTTCATTATCGGCTTTGTCAGTGCAAGCAGCAAAATAACAATGACGGAAAATTTTGCCGACTCAAGAAGAGTTTGTATAAATATTTCCTTAATTATCATCACGTTTTTCCTTAAACATTTTTTCAAGCTCCGAAATATCCTCGTCGCTGATTTTTCTGCTGTCAAACAGTGCGCGCATTAAGCTCGCCACGGAATTGCCGTGCATTTTTTTCAAAAACAGCTCGCTTTCGTATTCCACATAATCCCTCTCGGAAACAGCCGCCGTATAAATATATTCCTTACCCCTTTTATCCTTTATAAGGTATTCCTTTGCTATAAGGCGGTTTAAAAGTGTTTGGAGCGTCTGCTGCGTCCGTTGTTTTTCGGTTTGCTCATCAATATGCTTTTTCACCTCGCTTGTTGAGATGGGATTCGGATTACTCCAAATCACCTTCATAATTTCGAGTTCCGCGTCCGGAAGTCTTTTTTCAAAGTGTTTCATTATAATTACCTCACTTTTCTACGACTTTTGTCGTATCTTAAAATCATTATACACGACATTAGTCGTATTTGTCAATACCTTTTTTGAAATATTTTATTTATCCCGCAAAAAAGCTGCCGGCAGGGTATATCAGAAATTTGATATGCCTGCCGACAGCCTTAAAATATTCTATTTCAGTTCCGTGAGCTCTACCTCGCCGGTTACCATGATTTTTTCGTATTCGCTTAAATCGAAGGTGTAGGAATTATTGTAGGACACGTCAAGGTTTTGCGTAACTCTGGTGCTGCCCGAGGAGGAGGTTATAATAAGCGTTCCGCTGCCGACGGCGGTGTATCTGCCGGCGGGTATTTTGTCGGGGCAGGTGTATATTTCATCGCTTGTAAGCGTGTAGGTTTTGCCCTTTGTTTCCTCGGTTATGCCGGACAGCGAGTCGAGCTTCGCGCTTGCGCTCTCGATTTCGGAGTCAATCTCGTTGATTTGCGTTTTTAAATCCTCCGTTTCACTCTTTAACGCGTCGTATTCCTTTTGATATTCCATATAGTAGTTGTTTATCGTGCTTTTGTTGCTCAATTCCGTTTCTATTTCGCTTATCTGCTGTGACAGCTCCTCCTTTTGAGCCTCAAGCTCCGTGATGCCGGTTTCAAGCTCGGATATTTCCTCTGTCAGCTCCACGCGCGCCAGGGACTTGGAATTTAAGCGGAACCCGATGAAAAACAACGCCGCCGCTATAAGCGCCGTCGCGGCGCAGATTATTATAATGTACAGCCTTTTACGAGTCATAATATCACGCCTTTCTTTATTCGGGAATGAATTTCGCGTTGCCGTCTATTTTGATTACGTCTCCGTCGGACAGGGCGAAGGTTTCTCCGTCGGATTTAAGCGACTTGTTCACCCTCGATTTGCCGGAATTTGATATTGCGATGCTTCCGGAGCCGGTGACGGTGTATGTTCCGGCGGCTATATTCTTGCCGACCGTGTATGTGCCGGACGCCCATGTGATTGTTTTTGTTGACTGCGCGCTCACCGACGCGGATAAGCTTGAAAGCTCGCTCTGCTTTGACGAAAGCTCGCCTTGCAGGGATTCCTTTTCCGCGGTAAGCTCCTCTATTTTATCCGCGAGCTTTTCGAGATTATCCTGCGACTGCGTAAACTCCTCAAGCTCCGCTTGATCCTCCGCAAGGGTTGTATTCAGGCTTTCGACCTCGCTTAAAACGGAGTCGCTGTTTTCCTTTACGGCGATGTATTCGCTGTCGCTTTCGCGCAGGGACGCGAGCGCCTTTGATACCGCGCCGTCGCTCTTTGGTATAAAAATTCCCGCGGTAAGCGCGGCTATGACTATAAGCGCGCATATCGGAGCGGAGACCCTTACAAAACGCGGCGACAGATCGTTGGGGAGCTTATTCCAAAAGGAAAACAAGCGGCTTTTAATCGATAAAACGGGTATTTCATTCTCGCCGCCGCGCTCGTCGGAGGAGTTCTCATCAGGTATGTTTTCCTCTTCGGTACCATTGTCGGACAAGGTATTTTCCTCATCAACGATTGCTTCAATAATATCCTTTTCCAAATTAAATCACCTCGCATTGTTCAATGTTTTAGTCAGGAACACGTCCTTAAATTGCAGTGAAAAGCTGTCAGCCGATTTTTTTGCCTTTTCAAAATTATCGAAAATCCCGAATACCGTCGGACCCGAGCCGCTCATAACGGCGTTCAACGCGCCGTTCATAATCATTTTTTGCTTGATTCCGGCTATAATCGGGTATCTTTTTTCCGTAACCGATTCCATCACATTGCAGAGATTGTCCGCGACAGAATATATGTCGCCGTTTTTGAGAGCGGCAATCATCGCGTCCGTGTCGGGACGCGCCGCGATGGGCGCATTGTCTATTTCCTCATAAATCGTGCCGGTTGAAACATTAATCGGCGGCTTTACGAGCAGAATATAAGCGTCGGGCATTTTCGGAAGCGGCGAGAGAATTTCGCCCACACCCTCCGCCATTTGCGTGCCGCCGTTAAAGCAGTAGGGCACGTCCGCGCCGAGAGAAGCGCCCAGGGACATCAGCCTTTCATCGGAAAGAGGGCGGTTATAGAGCATATTCATCGCCGCGAGAGCGGCGGCGCAGTTTCCGCTGCCTCCGGCAAGTCCGGCGGCTACGGGAATGTTTTTGTGAATCATAATCTTAACTCCGCCGCGTATGCCGGCTTCCTTAAAGAAGGCGTCCGCCGCCTTGTACGCTATGTTTTTTTCGCCGCACGGCAGATAGCGCAGATTGGTGGATATTGATATGCCGCCCGCCGCCTTGTCGATAATTATGAGGTCAAACAGGGAAACAGTCTGCATAATCATTTTAATATCGTGATAACCGTTTTCGCGTCTGGAAAGCACGTCAAGCGTGAGATTGATTTTCGCGTATGAGCGCGTGAGCGCGCGTTTGCCCATTATAATTGTATCCTCGGCAAGCATAAATTTCCTCCTTAAAGCGAGCTGTGAGATTTTTCCGCAATCTCCCGTATAAAATCGTCCGTGACGGTGTCGGGACACTCTTTCTTTTTCAGATACGCGAGGTATTCTATATTTCCCTCGGGTCCCTTTATCGGGGAGTAGGAAAGTCCCGCGACATATAAATCGATGCTTCTCGCAAAATCAAGCACCTTTTTTATTACCTCTATGTGAATCCTTATATCCTTTACAACGCCCTTTTTGCCGACCTGTTCGCGTCCCGCCTCAAATTGAGGCTTTATGAGAGCGACTATTTCACCGTCGGCGGATAAAAGATTTTTTGCCACCGGCAGAACGAGCCTCAGAGATATAAACGACACATCGATAGACGCGAAATCTATTTCCTCGCCAATATCCTCGGGCGTAACGTAACGGATATTTGTGCGCTCCATATTTACAACTCTTTCGTCCTGCCTTAATTTCCAGGCGAATTGACCGTAGCCGACGTCAACCGCGAATACCCTCCTCGCGCCGTTTTGCAGCATACAGTCTGTAAAGCCGCCTGTTGACGCGCCGATGTCCATAGCGGTTTTGCCCTCAAGGCTTATGGGAAATTCGCTCATAGCCTTTTCCAGCTTAAGACCGCCTCGGCTGACGTATTTAAGCGTTTCTCCGCGAACCTCGACGGCGGCGCTTTCGTCCACCGGCTGACCCGCCTTGTCGCATTTTTGATTATCTATATATACCTGCCCCGCCATTATAACCGCCTTTGCTCTTTCGCGGCTTTGGGCAAGCCCGTTTTTCACGAGCAGGGCGTCAAGTCTTATTTTTGCCATATTCTACTCCGTAATTTTAGACGCTATTGTTTTCGCGTCAAGTCCGTAAAGCTTATCCAATTCATCTGTTGAGCCGTGAGTGACGGGCTCGTCGGGAAACGCGAATATTTTAAATTTGCATTTAACCTGTTTTTCTTTAAGCAACGCTCCGATTGCGGAGCCTATGCCGCCTATTTTCACGTTATCCTCGATTGTAAACACATTTTCGGTTTTCATTGCCGAGGCGATAACCGCCGCCTCGTCGAGAGGCTTTACAGTCGGAAGAGCGATTATCTCCACAGATTTATTTGTCAGCGCGGCAGCCTCCTGCGCGCGCTTTACCATTCTGCCCGCGGCGATTATCGTAATATCCGTGCCCTTTTGAACGATTTGAGCCTGTCCCAATTTAAATTCGGGACTTACGCCGACAGCCTCCGTGCCTCCGCGCGGATAACGCAAGGCGATGGGCGCATCGAATTTGTTCACCGCGAAATCAAGCATAACCTCGAGCTGGTCGAGAGTGGCGGGCGACAGTATCGTCATATTCGGCATATGCGACAGATACGAAATATCGTAAATACCCTGATGCGTTTCGCCGTCCGCGCCGACTATACCCGCGCGGTCTATAGGGAATACAACGTGAAGATTTTGCAGACAGACATCGTGCAGGGTTTGGTCATAGGCGCGCTGTAAAAATGAGGAATACAGCGGTATTACCGGAGTATATCCCGCCTTTGCCAATCCCGCCGCGAGCGTTACGCCGTGCTGTTCGGCTATGCCTACGTCAAAAAATCTGTTTTTAAAGCGCTTTTGAAACTCGTCAAGTCCGGTGCCGTTCGGCATTGCGCCCGTTATGGCGACTACCCTTTTGTTTTCATTGGCTAACTTAACTATGGTTGAGCCGAAGCGCGCACTGTAGGTTTCGCCGCTTTTCTTTGTTTCTCCGGTTGCCTTGTCAAAGGGCGGCACTCCGTGAAATTTTTGCGGATTGCTTTCCGCCGGAGCGTAGCCCTTGCCCTTTTTGGTATGAACGTGAATAAATACCGGACGATTTTCATCCTTCGCATATTCAAGGCAATTAATTATCGCGCTTACATCGTGACCGTCCACGGGACCCATATAGATGAATCCCATATCGTCAAAAAGCGTGGTCGGAATGACGAGACGGCGGAAAATCCTCTTTATCTGTTTAAGTATATTCGCGGTCGCCTTTCCGCCCAGCGGGATTTTTTTAAGTAGGTTTTCAACCGCGTGCTTGGAGCGGAAATAAAACGGCGACATTCTCAGAGACCGCAGATGCTTTGATACCGCGCCGACATTTTTTGAAATGGACATCGCGTTGTCGTTCAGGATGAGTATAAGCGGCGTTTTGGAATGACCGGCGTCATTCATCGCCTCGTACATCATACCGCCGGTAAGCGCGCCGTCGCCGAATACCGATATTACGCTGTAATTATCGCCGTCAAGGTCGCGCGCTCTGGCGATGCCCAAAGCGGCGGAAACGGATGTCGAGCTGTGACCGGTGTTAAATATATCGCAGTCGCTCTCGCTTGATTTCGGAAATCCGGACAATCCGCCGAATTGACGGAGCGTCTTGAAATCGTCTCTGCGTCCGGTAAGTATCTTGTGCACGTATGACTGATGTCCTACGTCGAAGATGATTTTATCCTTCGGAACGCAAAATACAGTGTGCAGCGCAACGGTCAGCTCCACTATTCCGAGATTGGAGGCGAGATGACCGCCGGTTTCAGATACACTGTCAATCAGAAACTCGCGGATTTCGCGGCACAGCCGCGTCAATTCGTCAATATTAAGATGTTTCAAATCCTCGGGTGAGTTGATTTGATTTAAAAGATTATCCATCACCAAAGCCTCATCTTTTTTTTCTTAAGCGTTTAAAGAAGTACATCATTTTCCCGACGATAAACACTATCGAGTTGCCGTTCTGCATCGCGACGCCCTTGGACATAGCCTTTCCACCTATTGTGAGCGCGCCCACAAGACCCGTCAGAATAAGGCTTGGCAGCATACCCTGAAGACTGAACATTTCCACAAGCTCCGCCACTATAAGCGCGGTGGTGGCTCCGGAGATAATGCCGGCTATATCGCCGATAACGTCGCAGCACATATTCGCGAGCTGAGGCGCGTGGCGTATTACGGAAATGCTTTCCCTCGCGCCGGGCACCTTGCGCGCGGCGAGCGAATGGAACGGCTTCTCCTCGGCGGACTGAACGGCGGTGCCGACCAGGTCAAAGAGGATATTTACGGCGATTATCAGCAAAAGCAGCATAAACGCGAAAAATATTGTAAGCGACTCCATTGCCGCGGAGGTAATAAAGCTGAAAAATACCGAAAGTGAAAACGATATTATAACCACGATAATTGTCCACGTGTGTGAGGTGGACACGTTTAAATCCGGTTTCGGTACCTTAAATTTTTTCCGCCTGTGTACGTCGGATTTGTCCAAAATGATTTCTCTCCTTCATAAATTAACGGTTTTAACCGAATAAATACAAAATGATAATAGGGCGATGGGCAGAGTAAAGTTTGCGGCTTAGGTCCGGCAGGCTTTCCCGAGAGCCTGCTTCATCGTCGCCGAAAAAGCGGTTTCCCATTAAAGGCTCACACATTTTATAGTTGCCGGATTGCCACTTAGTCCGCACTGCAATCCCCTGTCCACCCGATTAAGACAGCCTAGAAGTTTTCCCAAACAGCCTGAGCTCTCCGTATCCTCTTTTGCAGATATGGTTTCAGCACGCATTGCCCCTTTAGAGTATGGCCGTACTCCGAAAGAGTTTTGGGCGTGTATCCGCCATATCCACTCAAGGCTGGCTACGCTGCCCACAGCATTCATACCGCAGCCCTTGTGAGGCTCCGAATTACTAACCGCAAAACAGGTTTTCCCCTGCGCCGTAACGACTTGCTCCCTTAGGGGGTCCGGGCCGCCACAGTCACAGGCCTCCACGGAAAAGGGGGAAAGGTAACCATGCCGTTGGAAACCGCCCCTAAACCTTAACTCCCAGCATCCGCCCCGAACTGGGCGTTCAAAGCAAAACACCAGAAACTTCATCGATGTGCCATTTGGCGGATTTTTAGGCCCGCTTTCCGAAAAGCCGTACCGACTAGGATACTGCACCACTATTATAA
>JAJQAT010000073.1 GCA_021203665.1 Bacillota bacterium | reverse complement strand
ACTTTGTTCGGCTAACAGTTTGTTTACATTTTGTTTACTCATTCAAAAACCGTGTTTTACTTAATTTTATTGACTATACTATGCAAAATGTGTTATAATATAATTGTTGTAATAATGATCGGAAATAATTATTATGGAGGTAAAATTGTGGCAAAAGCTAAAAAACTGAAAATCATACCATTGGGCGGTCTTGATGAAATCGGAAAAAATTTGACCGCTATTGAGTACGGAAATGAAATTATAATGGTAGATTGCGGTATGGCTTTCCCTGATGACGATATGCCCGGTGTGGATATGGTTATAAACGATATTTCATATCTGGAAAAAAACTGGTCGAAAATCAAGGGAATTTTTCTTACTCACGGTCATGAGGACCATATCGGCGGATTGCCTTATTTCTTAAAGGCAATAAATGTTCCTGTTTACGGCACAAGGCTCACTCTCGGACTCGTCGAGCATAAGCTTAAGGAGCATAATCTTTTATCAAGCGTAAAGCTGATACGCGCAAAGCACGGAAATATAATCAACGCGGGGCAGAACTTTTCTGTTGAATTTATCCGCACAAATCACTCAATCGCGGACAGCGCCGCTCTGGCAATAAAAACGCCTGTCGGAACGGTTATTCATATGGGCGATTTTAAAATCGACACCACTCCGATTGTCGGAGATATGATTGACCTTGCAAGGCTTGGGGAGCTTGGCAAGGAGGGCGTACTCGCGCTTATGTCGGACAGCACCAATGTGGAGCGTCCCGGATACGCGATGAGCGAGCGCAGTGTAGGCGAAAAATTTGAACAGATTTTTAAAGGATGCAACAAGCGTATTATAGTCGCGACGTTCGCGTCAAACGTACACAGAGTGCAGCAGATTATCGACGCGGCGGCAAAGAACGGACGCAAGGTTGCGGTTTCGGGAAGAAGTATGGAAAATATTGTTGAAATTTCAATTCTTCTCGGATATATGAAGGTACCGGAAGGCGTGCTTATCAATATTGACAACATCAAAAAATACAGACCAAATCAAGTAGTTATTATTACAACAGGCTCACAGGGCGAGCCTATGAGCGCCCTGACAAGAATGGCGTTCTCCGACCACCGCAAGGTTGAGGTCACAAAGGACGACCTTATCATAATAAGCGCGACGCCTATTCCGGGCAACGAAAAATCCGTTTCAAGCGTTATAAACGAGCTGTTCAAGATAGGCGCGGAGGTAATTTATAAGGCTCTTATGGACGTTCACGTTTCGGGACACGCCTGTCAGGAGGAGCTAAAGCTTATACTCGCGCTTACAAAGCCGAAATTCTTTATACCCGTACACGGAGAGCACAGGCATCTTGTTCTGCACAAGCAGCTTGCCGAAAGCGTGGGCGTTCCCGAAAAGAATTGCTTCGTTCTTTCCAACGGTCAGGTACTTGAGCTTGACCAAAATAACGCAAAGCTCGCCGGAACCGTTCAGGCGGGAAAAATTTTGGTTGACGGACTCGGTGTGGGCGATGTCGGAAACATCGTACTTCGCGACAGAAAGCACCTTTCTCAGGACGGACTTATTATTGTCGTCGTAACAATATCGCACGACGAGAAAAAAATGGTTTCGCATCCGGACGTGATTTCGCGCGGATTTGTGTATGTGCGCGAAGCGGAAACGCTTATTGACGGCGTTAAAGCCATAGCCGCGGAAAGCGCGGAGGAATGCTTGGGCAAACGCAATATGGATTGGTCAACCTTGAAAAATTCCATGCGCGCGGCGGTCGCGAAATATATCTACGAGCAAACAAAGCGCAGTCCTATGATACTGCCTATTATTGAAGAGGTTTGATGGTACCGCGGAACAAAATTGCCCTCCTTTCATATTATATAGTATGAAAGGAGGGTTTTTTATGTCTTGCGAATCAAATTGCCGAATAGGACTGCCGCTGTATGCGCTAAGCGCGTTGTTTACGCTGATAGTGGGTCTTATTTTGGGCGCAGTATTCCCCGCTGCATTGGGAATTGTTCTTATTCCGTTGATTATTGCCGCAGTAATATTGTTTTTTGTAATATTATTTTTGCTGATTAAACATTTCTGCCGCAGCTGTATGTGCTGAAAAAAGCAAGTGATGCACAAAATGTGCATCACCTACATAAGTTTCTTATTCAATTTTTTATTCAATTTTAATAATTTTCCGCTTTAATTTTGAAGTATGATTGCGGATGGTTGCATACCGGACAGACAAGCGGAGCCTTTTTGCCGATATGTATATGACCGCAGTTGGCGCATTCCCATATAACATCGCCGTCCTTTGAGAATACCGCGTCGCCCTTTACATTAGCGAGCAGCTTTCTGTAACGCTCCTCGTGCGCTTTTTCAATTTTTGCCACGCCCTCAAACAGAATTGCGATGTCGTTAAATCCTTCCTCTTTCGCCTCTTTTGCAAAGTCCGCATACATTTCGGTCCACTCGTAATTCTCGCCTGCCGCCGCGTCCTCGAGGTTTGACATTGTATCCGAAACAGTACCGCCGTTTAAAAGCTTATACCAGATTTTTGCGTGTTCTTTTTCATTATTGGCTGTTTCCTCGAATATTTCGGCTATTTGCACATAACCGTCCTTCCTTGCCTTGCTCGCAAAATATGTATATTTATTTCTCGCTTCGGATTCACCCGCGAACGCGGTCTTTAAATTCGCTTCTGTTTTGCTTCCTTTCAAATCCACTAAGCATCCCACCTTTTCTTAATATTATGTATTTTATATTTTAAGGTAGGGGCGCTGTGCGTCCCGCGCTTTTATTCTATCGATTCGATAACGGCGTATTTGCCGTCCTTTCTCTTGTAGACTACGTTCATTTCATCGGTATCCTGGTTTTTGAATACGAAGAAATTATGTCCCAAAAGATTCATTTGGAGAATAGCCTCCTCCGTACTCATAGGCTTTACAACGAATCTCTTTGTCTTAACAATCTCAAATTCCTTTGTTTCCTCACCCTCGGTATACGCTGCGCCGCTGAGCAAAATATTATCAGTCGTCGCGTCTCTCTTTATTTTCTTTTCAAGACGGGTTTTATTCTTTCTTATCTGTCTTTCGATAACGTCCACAATCTTGTCAACCGCCGCCAGAATTTCCCTGTCCGACGCCTCGGCTCTGTACATCATTCCCGCCGCGTAAATTGTTGCCTCGATATAATCATTATCCTTAATTGTTCCGATAACAACTCTCGCCTCTGATTCCTCCTTGAAAAACTTGTCGAGCTTTCCGAGCTTTTTCTCGACATAATTTCTGATTTGGTCTGTAACATTGTATCTTCTGCCTATAATATTGAACTTCATAAAATCTCACTCCTTGTGTGTGTTTTTCAGAGGATTTTGCTCTGTTAATATATATATACCCCGAAATTTACCGCGTCAAACAAATTTTTTGGATTTTTTTTGTTTTTTTGCACTTGCTAAATAGTGAAATATATAGTAAAATATTGTTTTAGAATAACATTTATAATTTGAGGTGAATTTTTAATGGTAGGAATTTTGTTTGTAATCCTTTTCGTGCTTTTGGCGGCTTACGCGATATGGAATTATTCTCTCGCTCCGGTTTTAAGCAAAGGCATAAAAAAGGATAATAATGCCATGTATATAATCGCCGTCGCGGCGGCCGCGTTTTTACTTAAGGTTATTCTCAGCGCGGTATACAAGGGGCATGAAACGGATATGAACTGCTTTATAGGCTGGTCCAATGCCGCCTTTGAGCATGGACTCGGCGAATTTTACTCGCTCGATATGTTCCACGACTACCCGCCCGGATATATGTATGTGCTTTACGTTGTGGGTGCCTTGCAAAAGCTCTTCGGCTTTTCGGGCGGCGCGCAGTATATTCTTGTCAAGCTGCCCGCCGTCATATGCGATATTGTCACCGGAGTTTTCATATACAAAATAGCGAGAAAAAAATTCTCGGACGGCATCTCGGCTCTTATTGCCTCGCTGTACCTCTTTAATCCCGCGGCAATATTGAACAGCTCGCTTTGGGGACAGGTGGACTCGGTATACACTCTGCTTGTGCTGCTGATGATTTACTTTATCTCCGAGCGAAAAATGATTATATCGTATTTCATGTTCGCGCTGTGTATTTTCATCAAGCCGCAGGCGTTTATTTTCACGCCGCTTGTGATATACGGCATTATAGAGAACGTATTTCTGCCGAAATTCAATAAGGACGCGTTTGTTAAAAATCTGCTTTGGGGACTTGGCGCGATTTTGATGATGCTCATAATCTCGCTCCCGTTCGGACTTACGAATGTAATCGACCAATACAAGGCGACGCTTTCGTCATACCAGTATTTAACGGTCAACGCCTTCAATATTTGGGGAGCTTTCAATCAAAATTGGACGGATCTTAACGCGTTTACAACCGTTCTCGGATATATAATCCTCGCGGCAATCGTCGCATATTCGGCATATGTGTTCTTCAAGAGCAAAAACAACGGAAAATACTACTTTGTCGGCGCTTTGCTGTCGTTCGCGACCTTTATGCTTTCAACAAAGATGCACGACCGTTACGCGTTTCCTGCTATGATTTTGCTGCTTATGGCGTTTATTACGACCGAGGACAGAGATGATTATACGCTGTATTCCGCGGTTACCCTTTCGCAGTTCTTTAATACCGCGTGGGTGCTTTTCATTTACGAAACAGATATAAACAAATATTTCAAAAGTCCCGTAATCAACGCCGCATCGTTTGTCAATATCGCTATTTTCATATATATGATATATATAACGCAAAAGCATTATGTAAACTATTCTCCGAAAGCAGCGGCTGTAAGCGCAAAATCGGCGAAAAGCGGCAAGAAATCCTCGGTTAAATACGCGCCGCCCGCCGCGCCGAAGAAACAATTTCATTTCTCGCTGAGCGCGGTATTCCCGAAAATAACGAGAATAGACGTTATCGCTATGATTGTTATCACCGCGGTATACTCCGGCATCGCCCTGTACGACCTCGGCGATATGCACGCTCCGGAAAGCGAATATATGGTATCCGACGGAGAGGTCACTCTCGACCTCGGCGACGACTACAGCATAAGCAAGTATAAATTCTTCCTCGGCTCATACGAGCTTGGCGAGGAGCGCGCGCTTACGCTTACCATGACGACAAGCGACAATATTGAAACATACTCGCAAACAATCACCGACGGCAGTGTATTCCACTGGGAGGAAAAGGATATTTCCGCCGAGGCGAGATATATAACTCTTTCCACCAACGGCAGTAAGCTGTCCTTAAAGGAATTTGCTCTGCTTGACTCGGACGGCAATGTTATCACTCCCGTTTCCGCGTCGGTAAGCGGCGGCGAGGCTTTGTTTGACGAGCAGGACGAGGTTCCCGAACGCTCTACCTTCCGCAACGGAACATACTTTGACGAAATATATCACGCGCGCACCGGCTACGAATTTGTTCACAGCCTGTCCGTGTATGAGTGGACGCATCCGCCGCTCGGCAAGGTGTTTATCGCGCTCGGAATACTTCTGTTCGGAATGTGTCCTTTCGGCTGGAGAATTGTCGGAACGGTGTTCGGAATTATAATGGTTCCGATAATATATATGTTCGCGAAAAAGCTGCTGAAAAAATCCTGGCTCGCGATAATTACGTGTCTGCTGTTCACGTTTGACTTTATGCACTTCGCTCAAACGCGAATTGCCACCATTGACGTGTACGTAACGTTCTTCATAATGCTGATGTATTATTTTATGTACAAGTATTACAGCTCCAGCTTTTATGACACACCGTTTAAAAAGACGCTCGGTATGCTCGCGCTGTGCGGAACGTGCATGGGACTTGGCATAGCAAGCAAGTGGACGGGCATATACGCCGGCGCGGGACTTGCGGTGCTGTTCTTCATCACGCTTTACAGGCGTTACAGCGAATACCGCTATGCCGTTAAATACCCGTCGGGTACAACGGACGGAATAAGCCATAAGTTTATAATAGAAAACTTCAAGCCGTATATGATTAAAACACTGCTGTGGTGCTGTCTGTTCTTTATAGTAGTTCCGATAATCATATATTGCCTGTCGTATATTCCGTACCTCAAGGCGCCCGACTCGAACGGACTGCAAACAATTATAGATAATCAACATTCGATGCTGACATATCACTCAAAAACGGTACTCGGCTCGGAGCATTCATTCTCCTCGCGCTGGTATGAATGGATAATTATGAAACGCCCGATATGGTACTACTCCGGAACGGTTTCGGAGGGCATAAAGGAGGGCATAAGCTCATTCGGCAACCCGCTTGTATGGTGGCTCGGTATTCCCGCTTTCTTCTATATGGTTTATCTCATATTCAAGAAAAAGGATAAAAACGCGCTGTTCCTTGTGATTGCATATCTCGCTCAGCTTGTATCGTGGATACCCATTACAAGACTGACATTTATCTATCACTATTTCCCCTGCGTGCCGTTTATTGTGCTTATGATAGGCTATTCACTGCTTAACATTTATAACGGCGCAAAGAACAAAAAAGCCACTATGTACTGCATATTCGGCTATGCGGCGCTTGTGATAGTGATGTTTATAATGTTCTACCCCGTGCTTTCGGGTCAGCCGGTAAGTGTGGATTACGTCAAAACCTTCCTGAAATGGTTTGACTCTTGGGTATTGATTTAAGGAGGGAAAGCTATGCGTATTATTAATTCGGATGAAATAACCAATGCCGTAAAGGCTATGTGCATAAAGGCGAACTGCCACATAAACGGCGATATAAAACGCGCGCTCGAAAACGGCGTTCAAACCGAAAAATCCGACATTTCAAAGGGTGTGCTGAAAAATCTTTTGAAGAACGCGGAAATTGCCGATAATAAAGAGGTTCCCATATGCCAGGACACCGGAATGGCTGTGTTCTTTATAGAAATAGGAAACGAGGTTTTTGTGGAGGGCGACACGATTACCGACGCGGTAAACAAGGGCGTCGCTCTCGGCTACACGGACGGATATTTGAGAAAATCCGTCGTGCGCGACCCGCTTGACCGCGTAAATACAAAGGACAATACTCCGGCGGTTATTTACTATGATTTTGTAAAGGGCGATAAAATAAAAATCACCTATGCGCCAAAGGGCTTCGGCAGTGAAAACAAGAGCGGGCTTAAAATGCTCAATCCGTCCGACGGACTTGACGGCGTGATTGATTTCGTTATCGAAACCGTCAGAAAAGCGGGTGCGAATCCTTGCCCGCCTATGGTTATAGGCGTGGGAATCGGCGGCACTATGGATAAGGCGGCGCAGATTGCAAAAAAGGCGCTTACGCGTGATATTGACACCTCAAACGAAAATCCGTTTTACGCGGAGCTTGAAGAAACATTGCTCCAAAAAATAAACAGGCTCGGAATAGGTCCGCAGGGTATGGGCGGCACAACCACCGCGCTTGCGGTAAACGTGGAAACATTCCCCACTCATATAGCGGGACTGCCCGTCGCGGTTAATGTAAACTGTCACGCGACGCGCCACGCCGTGGAAATCATATAAAAATTTAAGGCTGTTGACACATGGTTTTGTCAACAGCCTTTTGTGTTATCTTATTTTCTTGCATTCAAGATAAAATCTCTTATCCGCCGCTTCGCCCATTGAGAATGTCTTTCTCGGCAGAGAGCCGTCCTTTATAACCGTTGTGAACAGGTCGTTCTTCTCCATTGAATCCACCATAAAGCCTATTGTGTTTTCCCTGCCCGCAAGATTTTTGACGACATCGTTTCCGTGAATATAATCTATTCTTCCGCCATTTTCGGCAAGGTACTTATCGAGGAATTTCTGCAATGTTCCCACGGGAAGATTTGAGCTTGTCTCGGTTATATATATACTTCCCTCGTTCGCGCCGTATGTGTAGTCGATGCGCTGTCCGCCGTTGTCCTCGTATGACGCGTTATAATACGAAGCAAGCGCGTCAAGAAGCTTTTTCGGCTCTGTATCAAATATAACCCTTTGTATCGGCTCAAACTCAAGCGCGTCATCATGGATATTCATAAGCTCCACAAGCGCAAACCGCGCCGGATGGGTCTTTATTTCCTCGTCCGTCAGTCCCTTTTTTATTTCCTCCCAACAGGTCTTGGCGGTCGCGAGCGAATGGTTTCCGTCTCCCGCCGCAAAGACAAGCACTCCCTTGTCCTTTACGCCGTATTTCTTTTCAAAAGCGTCCTTATCGCCCAGCCTTTCTATCGCCTCAAGTATATTCCTCTTAGCCGTTTCATTCACTATGTAGCCCGTGATATGACCCGAGCCTTTCATCAAATCAAAATCATACGCTTTTTCAAAATTGTCCGTCATATTTTCAAGCGGCTCCACGACGGATTTTTCCCTGTCGTCCATAAGCATCAGAATATGCGGCGATTCAAGCGGCGCGTTCTTTCTTATGCGCTGTCTGGGCGGTATGCGCTCTATTATTGTCCCCTCGGTCGCGCGGATTTTGGACTGTGAGCCTTTTCGGAAGTCGTATTCCTCAAGGTCAAGCGCGCCGACTATTCCGTGACGCGTTTTGCCGTTCGGCTGCGTGCGCTTTACGTATATAAAGCTGTCGTCTATTTGCCTGAAAAGTCCGGAGCTTAAATACTCCTCCATTACCGCATTTATTTTCTTTATTCGCTCTTCCGCGCCGCCGTCCTCAAGGTACACCTCCGGAAATATTATATTGAGCGCGGACGGACTGTCATCTGCTATGCTTTTCACGTCCTCCCAATACTGCGGCTCCGATGTGTATTGGTCGCACGCAACCACGCTCCATTTTGTGAAATCTATGTTTTGCGGAATCAGTATATCCGCGCTTTTAAAAATTGACATATTTTTTCTCCTTTTTTAATTTCTTATAATATCGACAAATTCACAATCTGTCGCTTTCCTCACGTCGGACGGCACAAGGAGCAGCGTACAGCCGCATTTGCCGCCGCTTATCGCTATGGTGTCGAAATCTTCCGCGCTTTTGTCAATGTAAGTGGGATATTTTTTCTTCATTCCCACGGGCGATACTCCGCCGCGTATATATCCGGTAAGCGCGAGTAATTCCTTTACGTGCGTCATTTCAACCTTTTTATTGCCCGATGCCTTTGCCGCCTTTTTGAGGTCAACCTCACATTTGACAGGCACACACGCGACAATTATTCCGCTTTTATCCCCGCGCAGCACAAGCGTTTTAAAGGATTTTTCGGGCGGTATGCCCGTCAAGCGCGCTATAGCCTCGCCGAAATGCTCTCCGACCTCATCGGCTTCATATTCGACGGTTTCATAATCAATCTTCGCCGCGCTCAAAAGACGCATTGCGTTGGTTACGGTTTTTTTATCCTTTGCCATTTTTACTCCATTCATTTTAATTCCACTATCGTAACTCCGTCCTCGCCCTCTCCGTAACGTCCGTTGCGGTAGGACTTCACATAACGGTGCTTCTTCAAATATCCCTGTATGCCCTTTCTTAGCACGCCGGTGCCTTTGCCGTGAATTATGCTCACGGGCGATATGCCGGCAAGATAGCAGTCATCAAGGAATTTTTCAACATTCATCCACGCCTCCTCAAGGTTTTGTCCTCTCACGTCAACCTCGGTTGACACATTCTTGGACTTTGACTCAAAGGCTCTTGTGTTTCTGACGTACTTCTCCGCAAGCTCCTTGGACTTGTTGTCCTCTACCCTTTTCAAATTCGTTATATGCACGTCCATTTTTATGATACCCGCCTGCACGCGGACATTGCCGTTTTTATCGGGCGCCTTAAGCACGGTCGCCTCCTGATTCATGTCAACGATTTTTACGGCTGCTCCCGGCTTTAAGTCCTTGGGCGGCTCGGCATACGTTTTCTTCGGCTTCGCCGCGCGCGCCATAGCCTTGTCTATGGTGTCCTCTTTCTTTTTCAGCTTGTCGCGCATTGCCGCCGTTTTCTTATCGAAATCAGCGTTTGCCGCACCCTGTCGGCGCATCCTTTCAAGGTCGCGAATTATGCCGTTAGCCTCCTCCTTCGCGTCCATGACAAGTATTTTCGCCTCGCGTCTTGCGTCGTCAAGTATGCGCGACTTATTCTCCTTGAGCTTTATTCTGTCGCTTTCAAGCTGACGTCTTAAATCCGTAAGCTCGCGTTTCATTCTCGCCGCGTCATCGGCTTCTTTTCTTGCCCGCGCTCTGTTCTGTTCAAGCTCGGTTATTACGTCCTCAAATTTTATATCCTCATCCGACAGAATATCATTCGCTCTGTCTATAATACGCTCGTCAAGTCCGAGCCGTCTTGAAATCGCGAACGCGTTCGATTTGCCCGGCACGCCTATAAGCAGCTTATAGGTAGGCTGCAAGGTCGCCACGTTAAATTCGCAGGAGGCATTCTCCACTCCGTCCGTGGACAGCGCGAACAGCTTTAATTCGCTGTAATGCGTGGTCGCGACGGTAGTGACCTTTCTCGCGCGCAGAAATTCCAATATCGAAACGGCAAGAGCCGCGCCCTCGGTCGGGTCTGTTCCCGCGCCGAGCTCGTCAAACAGGGCAAGGGAATTAAAATCTATCCTCTCAAGTATCTTAACTATATTCACCATATGCGATGAGAACGTGGACAGGCTCTGCTCAATCGACTGTTCATCGCCGATGTCCGCAAATATATTATGGAACACCGCCGCCTCGCTTGTCTCACCCGCCGGTATATGCAGTCCCGCCGCCGCCATAATCGAGAACAATCCTATTGTTTTCAGCGT
Organism: Bacillota bacterium; assembly: GCA_021203665.1. Lineage (GTDB taxonomy): Bacteria > Bacillota > Clostridia > UBA1381 > UBA1381 > Hominilimicola. The sequence continues at coordinate 1,467 of JAJQAT010000073.1, read as the reverse complement.
GACGGTCTTGCCGCCCGTGTTGGGACCTGTTATAACAAGCGTGTCATACTCGCCGCCGAGCATAATATCATTCGCCACAACCTTATCCTTGTCGATAAGCGGGTGACGCGCCTTTTTATAGCGGATTATGCCCTTATCGTTGAGCTTTGGCTCGTTCGCGTCCATGTCAAGCGACAGCCTGCCCTTGCAGAAGATAAAATCAAGATTTGTAACCTGCTCATAATCTGCAAATACAGTGTGGCTGTTCTCCGACACCAGCGCGGAAAGCTCCGCTAAAATACGCTCTATCTCCTGCTGCTCCTTCGCGCGAAGGTCGCGTATCTCATTATTGCTGTTTACCACGCTCATAGGCTCTATAAACAGTGTCGCGCCGCTTGCGGATGTGTCATGCACTATTCCGTTCACCTCGCCGCGGTACTCGCTCTTTACCGGTATTACGTATCTGTCCGAGCGCATTGTTACAATCGGGTCCTGCAAGAATTTCTTATAATGCGCCGAGCGCACCATTGAATCCAAATTTTCCTTGATTTTGCCGTTTAGATTGCGTATTTTCCGTCTTATCGTGTTAAGCTCGCCGGACGCGTCGTCCGCGATTTCATTTTCCGATATTATACACGAGTTTATCCTATCCTCAAGCTGCTTTGCGGTTATTATGCTTTCCTCTATGCCGTGCAGCAGCGCGCACTCGTCCGCCGCCTCGCCGAGATATGATTTCATACGTCTTGCCACATACAAAAGCCGCGAAATATTCATAAATTCCTTTGTGTGCAGCGTTCCGCCTATCTCGGTGCGCTTAACCGCGCCGAGGACGTTTTCCGCGGACAAATTGACCGGCGGCGAGCCGAGCTTTAAAAGCGTACTCATCGCCTCGGTGGTTTCTCTCTGCGCCGCTTTGGCTTCGTCCAGCTCCGTATAAGGAACAATCTCCCCTATGCGCTTTTTTACGTCCGCGCTTTCCGTGTATGATGAAAGACGTTCAAGTATTTTGTCAAATTCAAGCGTTTTGAACGCTTTGCTGTTTTTATCCATCTTCACCCTCCAAGCGTGAAAAGTAAAGCTTCACGCTGATTTTGCTAAATTTCGTATACCTTTAAATTTGAGTATTCTCCTATCATCGGCGCCATTTGGCGAAAACCGATTTTTCCGCCGCCCAAAACAGGACCGTATGTATGTCCGTCGTCCTGCCATGAGAATACCGTTAAATCGTTTACCGCAAAATCTATTTTTCCGTTTTTCTTTACAAGCTGTATATGGTAGCTGTCAAACGCGTCCTCACAGCTCGGAATAGGATCCGCTCCCTGCACCACAAGGTGAAAGCCCTTGCTTTTCCTGAGGTTGCAGGTATGAAAACCGCGCTCGTCCTCCCATTTTCTGCGGAAATATGAAACATGGTACGCGTTAATGTCGCCCGAATGATACAGATTATACTGCCCGTCGCGCGGAGAGAGCGATTTGTCAAACAAATCC
>JAJQAT010000230.1:9068-12257 GCA_021203665.1 Bacillota bacterium | reverse complement strand
AATTTATGTAAAATACAAAAATATAAACATACAATTTTTACTAATTCATTATTCGTCCGTCGCTGATTATCCTTTCGGCGCGTTTTTTAAGTTCCATGTACTTTTCGGATTCCATGTGAGGGTCCTCCTCCATAATGCTCTTTGCCGCCGCCTGCGAAACGGCGAGTATATCTCCGTCCTCAAAAAGATTGGCTATTTTCATTTCCGGCAAGCCGTGCTGGCGCGTTCCGAAAAAGTCGCCCGGGCCGCGAAGCTTCAAATCCTGTTCGCTTATATAAAAGCCGTCGTTTGAAATACACATGGTTTCCATTCGTTTCCTTGTGACCTCGTTGCTCCCGTGGGCGAACAGTATGCAATATGCCTGCTCGCTGCCGCGTCCGACGCGTCCGCGCAGCTGATGGAGCTGTGAAAGTCCGAAACGCTCGGCGTTTTCAATCACCATAATATTGGCGTTCGGCACGTTCACGCCAACCTCTATTACCGTCGTTGAAACAAGTATATCTATCGCGCCGCTCACAAACTCGCTCATAACCGCGTCCTTTAGCTTCGGCCTCATTTTGCCGTGAATAAGTCCTATATTGAAATCCGGAAAAACATTCCGCAGCTTTTCCGCGAGCATTTCGGCATTCTGCAAATCGCTCTTTTCGGTTTCCTCGACAAGCGGACATACAACGTATGCCTGCATTCCCATTTTTACGTTCTTTTCAAGAAACGCGAAAATACGCTTTCGCATATTCTCGCCGACGGCGTAGGTTTTCACGGACTTCCTGCCCGGCGGCAGCTCGTCTATAACCGATATATCAAGGTCGCCGTAAAGAATGAGCGCCAGCGTTCTGGGTATGGGCGTAGCGGACATAATCAGCATATGAGGATTATTGCCCTTTGCCGCAAGCTTTGCCCTCTGCTCGACTCCGAAACGGTGCTGCTCGTCCGCCACAACAAGCGCGAGGTCGTAAAACTCAACCGCGTCCTGAATTATAGCGTGAGTTCCCACAACCACATCCGCCGCGCCGGTGGAAATCATATCGTAAGCAAGACGCTTTTCCTTTGCCTTCATACTTCCGGTCAGCGTCACCACGTTTATGCCCGTGTCCTTAAAAAACTCATCAAGCGTTTGCGCGTGCTGTGCGGCAAGTATTTCCGTCGGAGCCATCATAGCCGCCTGATGTCCGTTTTTCACCGCCGTGTATATTGCCGCCGCGGCTACAGCCGTCTTTCCGCTGCCCACATCGCCCTGCACAAGGCGGTTCATCATTTTCCCGCTTTTACAGTCGCTTAAAATTTCATTAAGCGTGCGTTTCTGCGCACCCGTGAGCGGAAACGGCAACGTCTTTACAAAATCGCGCGAGCATAATATATCGTCAAACACAACGGCGTCACACGCGGTATTATCGTCCTTTCTGGAGAGCAGCGCAAGCTGCAATATAAGCAGCTCCTCAAATACAAATCTTTCGCGCGCTATATTATAGCTTTCAAAATCATCGGGAAAATGAATATTTTTCATCGCGTAATTAAGCTCGGCTATGTGATATTTCTCGCGTATATCGGCGGGAATGTACTCCTCAAGCCGTCCCGCCGCCTTGATTGCCTCTTGCATGGAGGATTGCAAAATCTTCTGCGTAAGTCCGTCCGTGAGCGGGTACAGCGGCACTATCTTTCCCGTAAAGCGTTCGCTGCCCTTTTTCTCAAACACGGGATTTATCATTTCCTTTTTGCCGCGGTTTCTCGTGATTTTGCCGTACATAATATACTCGTCGCCGGTCATAAACTGCCCTTTGACGTATTTATTATTGTACCAAACCACATTCAGCGCGCCGCTTTGGTCGCACACAATCATTGTGGATATGAGCATATTGCGCCTTACGCGCGTATCCTTTACAGGCGAAAAAACGGTGATATTGATACACACCGTTTCGCCCTCATTGCAGTCCGCGATTTCCTTTGTTTCCGACCTGTCCTCATATGAGCGCGGAAAATAATACAGCAAATCCTCGACTGTCTTTATTCCCTTTTTATTGAACAGCGCGGCTCTTTTTTCGCCGACGCCCTTTAAATATCGAATATCCTCAGACATTCCTTCCTCCGTTTATTCCACTGCTATGATATAATAGTAAAGCGGCTGTCCGCCCTTTTTGAAGGATACCTCTATCTCGTCCTTTTCGTATTTTTTCTCCAACGCCTTAAGCATACGGTTTGCCTGCTGCTTTTTTATATCCTTGCCCCAGTACACCGTTATAAACTCCGTATCCTCGTCCGTCATTTGCGAAACAACGCTGTTTAAAACATCGTCCGTATCGGTGCCTGCGGAGATTATTTTGCCCTCCGTCATTCCGATAATATCGCCCTTTTTTATTTTCAAGCCGTCGGACTCGGTGTCGCGGACGGCATAGGTAAGCTGACCGGATTTGACGTTTTGCGCGGCTCTTTTCATAGCCTTTGTGTTGGCGGCGCAATCCTTTTTATTGTTAAAGCTCATCATGGCGCTTACGCACTGCGGCACGCTTTGGGTTTCAATCACTACAACCATTTTATCGTCCGCAAGAGACGCGGCTTGGTTTGCCGCCATTATAATATTCTTGTTGTTCGGGAACAGATATACCGTTTTCGCCTTGACACGCTTCACGGCTTTTAAAATATCCTCCGCGCTCGGATTCATTGTCTGTCCGCCCTCTATAATCCTATCTACGCCCAAATCCTTTAATATATTTGCCATTCCCTTGCCCATGCACACCGCCGCGAAGCCGAAATCCTTGATTACCTCGGGTTCGGGTGTTTTTTGGCTCTTTTCACTTTTTTCCTTTACGGGCGCCGCCTTTTTGGCGTTATCTATGATTGACCTATGCTGACGCTTCATGTTGTCGATTTTCAGATTTGTCATTTCGCCCAGCTTTATCGCCTCTTCAAGAACAAAGCCCGGGTGATTTGTGTGGATATGCACCTTTACGATTTCCTCGTCGTCTATCACAAGCATACAGTCGCCCTTCGGGGCTATAGCCTCTTTGAACGCGTCAACGCTCAGTCCCTTTGATTTTTTCTCTACTATAAATTCGGTGCAGTATTTGAATTTTATATTTTCCTGTTTTACCGTTTTGCGGGGTTTTTCGATTGCCGGCGGCGGTATTTCTCCGTCCGCTTTTTCGATTACAGCTCCGTTTTTGAGATAATACAGCGCGCCCTCAAGTATAAGCG
>JAJQAT010000230.1:0-9058 GCA_021203665.1 Bacillota bacterium | reverse complement strand
GTATAAGCGTTAAGCCTTTGCCGCCCGCGTCAACCACACCGGCTTGCCTTAGCGTCGGCAGCATTTGAGGCGTTCTCAAAAGCGCCTTATTCGCGCGCTCCGCCGCGCTTTCCATAACAGCCGCAATATCCCTTTCGGTATTCGCGGCTGTCTGCGCGCCGATTGCCGCCTCTCTCGCCACAGTCAGGATTGTGCCCTCGGTCGGCTTCATTACAGCCTTATATGCGGCGTCCGCGCCGTGCTTTAAAGCGAGAGCCATATCCCGCGCGCCGCATTCCTTTTTGCCGCTGAGACTTTTTGCCATACCTCTGAAAAGCTGCGACAAAATAACACCCGAATTTCCTCTCGCGCCCCTAAGCGCCGCGAACGACATTAGGTCCGCCGCCTTTGTTACGGATATATCCTCCTTATTCGCAATTTCCGCCGCCACGGCAATAGCGGTAAGCGACATATTGGTGCCCGTATCGCCGTCCGGCACCGGGAACACGTTCAGCTCGTCAACCTCTTTTTTATGATTATAAAGATTATTGGCTCCGCTTACAATCATTTGCGCGAATATGCTTCCGTTAAGCTTATCTATTTCAATCACTCCCTGTTATGTCAATCAACTCTTATGCCCTCAACTCTTACATTCACTCTGTTTACCTTTATTCCCACAGCGTTTTCTATTGTGTATCTTACGCGGTTTACTATGCTTTTGCAAACCGTGTTTATATTGATGCCGTATTCGACTATAAGATGAAGCTCAATCACAACCCCGTCGTCCTCTATCGATAAATTTATTCCCCTTGACATATTATCCTGCCTTAAGAGATTTACTATTCCGTCCTTTTTATTCCTCGACGCCATTCCCACAACGCCGGAGCACTTCGCCGCTACCGCGCCCGCTATTTCCGAAATAACACTGTTCGCGATGGAAACCTCGCCCAATTCGTTGTTTGTTTTTAATATCATATCTATGTTCATTCCTTTCCGAGTTAAACCTTTTTCTTTTTATTATTGTACTATAAATTTTGATTTTAGTCCATATCAAATTGATATTTTGTTGAGATAATTAAAGTCCAAAGCTCGTCAAAGATTTGGACCTTTATTTTTTACATATTTTCGATTTCGTGTATTTTCTTTACTCTTTCCGCGTGTCTGCCGCCGAGGAACCGCGATTCAAGATATGTATCGACAATCATATTGGCAAGCTCTCTGCCCGTGACTCTGCCGCCGAGGCATATTATATTCGCGTTATTATGCTCCTTCGCCATTTTTGCGCTGAACACATTGCCGCAAAGCGCCGCGCGTATGCCCTTGAACTTATTCGCGGCTATCGAGATGCCTATTCCCGTGCCGCATACAAGTATGCCGCGCTCGCACTCACCGGAAAGCACCGCCTCGCATACGGGTTTGGAGCAGTCGGGATAATCCGCGCTTTCCTCGGTGTATACTCCGAAATCCTTTACCTCTATTCCCTTTTCATTCAGGTGGTCCATGATATGTCCCTTTAATTCAAAACCACCGTGGTCACTTCCTATTGCTATCATTCGCTTTACTCCTCTTTTCTTCCAATTCGCGTTCCGCCTGCGATTTTCTTATATAGTACGGCTTCATTTCCGAATAGGACTGCGTTTCGCCCTTTTTTGCCCTGTCAAGTGCGATTGCCGCCACAGACGACGCCCTTGAATTAAGCGCCGCTCCGTGCGGGAATATCGCGCGCTCTCCGAGCCGTTCATTTATATAATCGCGGTGTACCTTAACTCCGTCGCCGACAAAAATCGTATCCAAAAAATTTCCGCAGCTTTCAACGCATTCCCGAATCGTTACCGCCTCGGGCGCGCCTATTTCCTTAAATTCTCCGTCCCATATATAGCTTGCCGTGAATACGTTATCGCGCCGCGCGTCCATAATGGGAACTATTATATGCTCCGCGTACGGAACATTGTAAGCAAGCGCCTCAAGCGTGCCGACGCTGACAACCCTCTTGCCCGCCGCGTGCGCGAGCGCCTTAACCGTCGCCACTCCTATACGCAGTCCGGTGAAAGAGCCGGGTCCGACCGCCGCCGCGAATATATCAATGTCGCGGACGGTTAAATCAAGGTCGCCGAGCAGCTGCTCTATCATTACCATCAGCTTTTGGGAATGTGTCTTTTTATGGTTTAAAATGTACTCTCCCAAAAGGAGATCGTCCTCCATTACCGCCGCCGCAGCCACGTTTGAGGAGGTGTCTACCGCCAATACTCTCATTTCCCGACCTCCTTAATTTCTATATTTCTGTAGCTTTCGCCCTTGCCGTAATCCTTTGATATGGTTATGTCGTACCGATTTTCCGGAAGTATGTCGGCTATAAGCTGAGGCCATTCGATTACGCTTACGCCCTCGCCGTACACATATTCCTCATAACCGACCTCGTACATTTCATCGCAGTCCGCAATGCGGTAAACGTCAAAATGATACAAGGGCATTATGCCGCTGTATTCGTTTACTATGGTAAACGTCGGACTTGTGACAAGCTCGTCAATTCCGAGTCCCTTTGCAAGTCCCTGCACAAACGCCGTTTTGCCCGCGCCCAAATCGCCGTACATACAAATCACGTCGCCTTTTTTGAGGCTTTTGGCAAACCGCTCCGCGATTTGCTTTGTTTCCTCACAGCTGTTTGAAGTATAATTCATATTAAAACAATCCCGTTATCCTTCCGTCCGCGTCAACGTCTATATTGTTTGCGGCGGGTATTTTCGGAAGTCCCGGCATTACCATAATATTGCCCGTTTCCGCCACTATAAATCCCGCGCCGTTTGATACTCTCACATTGCTCACCGTAACCTCAAAGCCTTCCGGACGTCCCAAAAGCTTGGGGTTGTCCGACAGCGAATACTGCGTCTTTGCCATACAGACAGGCTTTTTATCGAGTCCCAGCTCCTCAAGCCTTGCTATCTGCTTATTCGCCGCCGCGGTGTATGTAACGCCGCTACCGCCGTAAATCTTGGTCACAACCGCGTTTATTTTATCCTTTATCGACATATCGACGTCATACGCGGGTCTGTAGGACGCGGTTTCGTTTTCAACCGCGTATATAACCTTTTCCGCGAGATCGATTCCGCCTGCGCCGCCCTTCGCGAATACCTCGCTGAGCGCGCATGACGCTCCGAGCCGAGCGCATCTTTCCATAACGGTGTCAAGCTCCTCGCCGCTGTCCGTGTCAAATCGGTTCACCGCCACAACGACCGGCACGCCGTAGGATTTCATATTTTCTATATGCTTTTCAAGATTGACAATACCCTTTCTGAGCGCGTCAACATTCGGCTCCTTGAGGTTCTCCTTGCTTACGCCGCCGTTATACTTCAGCGCGCGCACGGTGGCAACTATAACAACCGCGTCGGGACTTATTCCCGCCATACGGCACTTTATATCCATAAACTTTTCCGCGCCCAAATCCGCGCCGAAGCCCGCCTCCGTTATCGTATAATCGGATAATTTCATCGCGAGCTTTGTGGCCTGAACGCTGTTGCAGCCGTGGGCGATATTAGCGAACGGTCCGCCGTGGATAAAGCACGGAGTATGCTCGAGCGTCTGAACAAGATTAGGCTTTATCGCGTCCTTGAGCAGCGCCGCCATCGCGCCCTGCGCGTTTAAATCCGACGCCTTTATGGGCGCGCCCTTTCTGTTGTAGCCGATTATTATTTCGCCGAGGCGCTTTTTTAAATCGTCAAGGTCGGACGCAAGACAAAGAATCGCCATAACCTCCGACGCGACGGTAATCATAAATCCGTCCTCGTGCGGCACGCCGTTCATTTTTCCGCCCATACCCACAACGATTTTCCTTAAAGCTCTGTCGTTTGTGTCTATAACGCGTTTCCATACTATATTGGTAACGTCTATATCAAGCTCGTTGCCCTGATGAATATGATTGTCTATCATAGCCGAAAGCAGATTGTTCGCCGCCGTTATGGCGTGCATATCGCCGGTGAAATGGAGGTTTATATCCTCCATAGGCACAACCTGACTGTAGCCGCCGCCCGCGGCGCCGCCCTTTAAACCCATTACCGGTCCCAATGACGGTTCTCTGAGCGCGAGAGTGCATTTTTTGCCCATTTTCGTAAGCGCGTCGCCGAGTCCGATGGTTGTGGTGGTTTTTCCCTCGCCCGCCGGAGTGGGATTAATCGCTGTTACAAGCACAAGCTTGCCGTCCGCGTTGCCCTTTACCTTGTCCCACAAGCCGGACGACATCTTCGCCTTATATTTTCCGTAATATTCCAAATCGTCCTCGCCGATTCCCACGGACGCGGCTATATCTCTTATGTGCTTCATCTCGGCGCTCTGCGCGATTTCTATATCTGACAGCATTTCTTATCCTCCCCTGTAATACAAATAGAGCTGAACAGTAATATTTCATCCAGCCCTGTATATTTCCTTTTTTATCCCTTAGTTATTGTTAAAATACGTTCTGTCCTCGCGAACCTTTCTCAAAAGCAAGTCCAAACGATGCTCCGCGTCATTCAGTATATCGTCCACATATTGGTCGGTATCCGTCTTGATTTCAATGGATTTCTGCTGTGCCGCGTTCACAAGCTCGTTTGCCTGCTCATAAGCGCATTTTGTGATTTCGTGCTCGTCAATCAGCTGCATCTGGGTTTCCTCGGCGTTCTTTTGAATAGCCTCGGCTCTGCTTTCAGCCTCTGACAAAATTCTCTGTCTTTCCTCCTTAACCCACTTTGCTTCCTTAAGCTCGTCGGGATATACGAGACGAATTTCCTGGATGTAATCTAAAAGCTCGTCCTTATCAACCATTACCTTTCCGGTAAGAGGCACCGCCGAAGCCTTTTCAATAGTTTCCTCCATCATGTCAACGATTTCCATGATATCCATGTCCATATCCATTTTTTTCAATCCTTTCCGTCCTACTTATATTTTTCTTTGATTGTTTCTATTATCTCACAAGGCACAAGTCCTGTCAAGTCCCCGTGAAAACCCGCAAGCTCCCTTACCATGCTTGAGCTGATGTAGGAATACTTTGTATCCGTCATCATAAACATGGTTTCAAATTCCGGATTGAGCGCCTTGTTTAAAAGCGCCATCTGAAATTCGTATTCAAAATCGGCTACGGTACGCAGTCCCTTAACAATCACGGTTGCGTTTTTGCTTGCGGCAAAATCAACCAAAAGTCCCGTAAAGGCGTCAACCTCCACATTTTCGAGATGCTCCGTCACAGCGCGTATCATATCCACTCTCTCCTGAGCGGTAAAGAGCGGCTTTTTGCTCGCGTTGCTGAGAACTCCGACCACAACCTTGTCATAAACACGGCTTGCGCGCTCGATGATGTCGAGATGACCGTTTGTTATCGGGTCGAAGCTGCCGGGATAAACTGCAATTCTCATTTGTTCCTCTTTCTTGTCCGCCGCGCCGGCAAGCGGTAAAATAGTTTATTGTTTTTATTATATACAAAACCGATAGGACTTTGTATACCTTATTTTTTGTAAATTGTGATATACGTTCTGCCGTATTTCCTCTGCCTATATATTTCCAAGCCGTCGAAATCCCCTCTGAAGTCGGTGCTGTCGCTTTCCAAAACTATTATACCATCCTCATTCAAAGCATCATTTTCGACTATCGCGCCAAGCACAGGTTCAATGAAGTTTTTATTATACGGCGGGTCGAGAAAGATTATATCGAATTTTTCATCGGTTTTCTTTATATAGTCAAAGCACGACATATTGATAATATCGCAATTATCGGAAAAACACAGAGAATCGGCATTTTTCTTTATAATATCCGCGGAACGCTTGTCAGAGTCGATACAGACGGCTCGTTTCGCGCCCCTTGAAATTGCCTCGAAGCTGAGCGCTCCGCTGCCGGCAAACATATCAAGGCACACCGCGTCCGGCAGAAATTGCTGTATGAGATTGAACACGGACTCCTTAACCCTGTCCGTGGTCGGGCGAACGTCATCGCCCTCAAACTCAAAAAGCTTATGTCCGCGTCTTATTCCGGATATTATTCTCATGCGCAGTCCTCCACGTAAAATTCTATATTCTATCCTAATTTAGCCAAAAGGTCAACCATGTTACTGTTTTTTTTTAGAATTTACATAAAATATCAAAGGTTTTGTAATCTTTTTGATACATTGTACACATTAATCGTCAATATCCTCGGTAAAATCCGGAATATTTACGCCGCGCACGTATTCGTTGTTCGGAACCGGAGGCTTATCCATTTCGGGGCCTATATAAAATCCCGTCTGCGTGCATTGATTGTACGCGGTATTCTGGAACGCAACGCTCAAACGGTACACGCTGTCGTGCATGAATGTGTAGAATTTATGATGCGTTATATCCGTTGTGGTGTATATTCTAAGCTCGGTGTTATCCTCGTTTCTCCACACCGCCTCTTCTCTCCAGTCGCCGAGTATGTCCGCCTGTATACACGGAGTACCCTTCTTCCAGTTGTTTGAAAGCACTCCGTTGGGTTCGAAAATTGTTATAAGCTTATTATTCTCATAATCCCATTTGTATATTTTCGGGTATCCCGCTTCCAATTCCTCGTCAAACTCGTGGTCCAAAAGCTCGCGGATAAGGTCGCCGTCCCACCATATTGCAAAGTCTATGGATTCGGGACCGTGCTCGTTTATCATTTCACCCTCCATGGTGAAAATACCGTCGTCCATAACCCAGCACTGATTGCCCTCGTATCTCGGGTCGATTTTCGCGCACAATCCTCTTGTGGTGTCGCGTCCGGTGTACTTACCCCACTTGATTTCACCCGTTGCGGGGTCGCGCACCTCGTATCCGTACTCCGCGCGCTCATGCTCGTGTATTTGGAAAAAGTCAAGGTTCGGCGTCTTTTTCGTGAAGTTTCCTAAATTCATACAGTCGCCGTGCTCAAGTCGGGTAGAATAAATTCCCGTTCCGTCGTGGTCGACAGCCATGGCGCCGTATACTATTTCATCAAGTCCGTCGCCGTCAATATCGCCGACGCCGAGATTGTGATTACCCTGATTTGTATATTCGATATTTTGGTCTTTATTCGCAAGGAATTTCCAACGCTTTACAAGCTTATTGTCTATAACGTCATACGCGACAAGAACCGTCGGGCAGCCGTGGTCATAATATCCGCGGCACATTACGACGCTCGGATTTTCTCCGTCAAGATAAGCCACGCACGCGAGGAAACGGTCAACTCTGTTGCCCCAGCTGTCGCCCCACTCTCTCACGTTTCCGCGCGGCGGGTCATAATCCACGGTATCCATAATCTCGCCGGTTTCTCCGTTGAAGAGCGTTAAAAATTCCGGACCCTCAAGAATAAATCCGTCCTTGTTTCTGTAATCCGCGTCCTTATCGCCGATTACGTTTCCGACACCGTCCGTTGTGCCGTCCGCCGTCTTGCAGACAAGCTCCGCCTTGCCGTCGTTATTAAAGTCATACACCATAAACTGCGTATAGTGCGAGCCGGAGCGGATATTTCTGCCCAGGTTAATTCTCCACATATGGGTTCCGTCAAGCTTATACGCGTCAAGAATACACTCGCCCGTGAATCCCTTATGAGAGTTATCCTTGCCGTTCGCGTCCCAGCGGAGTACAATCTCGTATTCGCCGTCGCCGTCAAGGTCGGCAACCGACGCGTCATTTGCGGTATACGGATATGACTTGCCGTGAGGGTCGATATAATTTTCGGGCTTGTCAAGCGGAATCGAGATATACGGAGCGTTTACGACCTTAACATCGACGCCCTTTTTCTCCGCCTTGTTTCCCTTTACGGCTTTTATCGTGTAAATATCCTCCGCGCCGCCGTCCTTGTCAAGGTAGTTCGTGGAGTCGGTTATAATATCGGAAATTCTTTCGCCGTTTCTCAATACGATAAAGTTTATATCCTGCTCGTACTCATACGCGTTAAGTCGCCAGCTTAAAAACACTCCGTCCTCGGTCATCATAGCGACCGCGCCTCTGCCGAGAGTTTCCATTTTGCGCGTCTTCGGCTGAGCCTCCATATCTATTGTGACCTCGCGGCGCTTTGATATTCCGCTCGTTGTGACAGCCTCAACGGCGTATATAAACGGCACATTTGTCACAACCTTGTCGTCGATAAATTTGCACTCGGTTGTTTTGCCTATGTATTTATATATTCCGTAGGGAGCCTTTTGATATACGTTATACCATACGGCTTCCTTGATGCCGTTCCAAATAAGAGTAACGGAATTCGCGGTTTCGCGCGCGTCAAGACCGGTTATTTCATTCTCAAGCTTTTTGCCGTCCGTAACCTCAACATCAATCGTTACCTTGTCGTCCGTGCGGAATTTATGCGCGTACAGTCCGCAGACCGTGTATTCATGCTTTTGGCAAAGCTCCACGTCCTCGTCCGTAAATTCCTCTGTGACAACATCCTCAACCTTTTCGATTTCGTTGATTTTCGGATTTCGGCGCGATATTCTGTAGCCTATAACTCCGTCAGCCTTATCCCAGGAAAGCTTTACCGCCGCCTTATCGCGCTTTGCGGTGACCTCGCTTTTTACTCCCGTTATTTTAATGTCCTTTTTCTCGGCGATGTCTATGCTGTTAAGGCAGGGATGCTTGCCTGTTTCAAAGGCAAACTCAATCTTGCCGTCCGTGACCGTTACCGGAAAAACCTTTTCCTCAACGCAGCCGTCCATTACCCAAGCGCCGTGCTTTTCGCCGTTCACGCGGAAAAGAGTCACAACGTCGCCCTCGTCAACGTAGTCGCCGGTGGATACGCGCACCATATACTCGCCGTTTTCAATATCTGCTCTGAATGTGTTTCCGCCCATGAGCAGGAAGTCGCGGTTAAGCTCTTTTTCGCCTATTTCTCTTTCCACAGCCTCAGCCTCGTTTAAAAGTCCGAAGCCTCTTTCCTTTGAGTAAACAGTCTTCTCCGTTATTTTTGTATAGCCGTCAACCGGAGGTTTTTTTCCAAAATCAAAGCTTGCCTCTCTCATGAATATCATAATCCTCTCTAAAATAAAATACATTATAATATTTTAATTATACACCAAAATTTAAAAATAATAAAGGGGTTTTTATGATATTTTTCAAAATTTTTCTTAATTATTTAATATCGTCCAGGC
>JAJQAT010000038.1:9333-12510 GCA_021203665.1 Bacillota bacterium | reverse complement strand
AAAATAACAATAGTTTTTTTCATCTTTATCAGTTTTGCTTTCTCACTATCGTATAATCGTCGCCCATTCTGAAATACGGGCAATTTCCGTTATGCCCGCTCATAAATCTGAACATTTCGTCCTCGTCAAGATTCACGGCGCACATATAGCATTCATATTCCTCGTCATAGCCGTAATTCATGCAGTATTCGCAATTACTCTCCTTCATTTTCACGCGCTCCTTTGCTCTTATGATTGTATCGTTTACAATTATATCATGTTTATTAAATTTTTACAATAAATATTGACTAATTGCCTGTATTTATTGTATAATAGAGCTATAAAAATCGAACGGAGGGAAAATTATCAAATTTAAAGAAAACACCGATTATGACCTTATCGGTCTGGGCGAGGTAATGTTGAGGCTTTCACCGCCCGACAAGGAGAAGATTTCGCAAAGCGAAACCTTTGACAAGAATGCCGGCGGCAGTGAGCTGAACGTGGTATCCGGCGCGGCGATGCTCGGTCTGCGCTCCGCCATCGTGACAAAGCTGCCCGAAAACAAAATGGGTCACTTTATCCGCAACAAGATACGTTACGGAAACGTATCGGACGATTACATAATTTACGACCACTCCCCCGAAAAGCGTCTCGGAATTTACTATTACGAAAGCGGCGCGTACCCGAGAAAATCCTCTGTTATATACGACAGAGCAAGATCAAGCTTTTGCTCGCTGTCACTCGATGAGCTCCCCGAGGATATTTACGGCAAAACAAAGATTTTCCATATTTCAAGCATCACGCTCGCGCTTGACCCGCATCTTAAAGAAAATTCTCTCGGTATGATAAAGAAATTCAAGGAGGCGGGCGCGTATATTTCCTTTGACGTAAACTACCGCGCCGCGCTGTGGAGCGAGGAAGAGGCGAAAAAGGTCGTTGAGGCGATTTTCCCGTATGTTGATTTTCTGTTCGTGTCGGAGGAAACCTCGCGCAGAATGCTGCAGCGCACAGGTACTCTTGAGGAGATTATGCAGGGATACGCGAATGATTACGGCTGTTCGCTTATCGCGACCACAAGGCGCGAGGTTGTAAGTCCCACGCATCACAATTTCAACTCAAAAATGCTGTTCGAGGGCAAATTCTATGAGGAGGAGCCTTACAACAATATCGAGGTCATAGACAGAATAGGCTCCGGCGACGCGTACCTCGCGGGCGTGCTTTACGGTCTTATAAAGCACGGCACTCCGGAAAGGGCTCTTGAAATAGGAAACGCTCTTTCGGCTGTCAAGAACACCGTTCTCGGCGATATGTCCGCAAGCAGTATAGAGGAAATCGAAAGTGTTATAAAATCGCACAAGGCTACCGGACATCAGGATGAAATGGTAAGATAACTCAAGAAAACCGGTCTGTCGGCAAAATAATGCCGGCAGACTGATTTTTTATGTTGAAAATAATATTGTTTGGTGTTATAATCATCGCAAGAGGTGATATAATTGAAAAAAATATTTTTTCTTTTAATCTTTTCGGCGGTATTGCTTTTCGGCGGCTCAGCGGCGGCAGAGGGGTATCTTTTCACGGTAAAGGACGAGATTGTCGTTCCGTATTCGCTTGAAAGCACCGTAAAGCGGGTTCCTCTTTCAAGTCAAATAATGTACGAGGCGGACAGCATTGACGAGATATACGATATTACCGACGGGGAAAATCTGATTGATATTATCTACAACTGCGAGGTAAAGCTGTTTTCCTCGCCCGACGACACGTATTATTCCTACCAATGGTACACGTCCGACATAAACTCATATTCGGCTTATGAAAAGGGCTTGCGCGGCGACGGCGTTAAAATAGGCATAATCGATTCGGGAATAAATTACGGTCACGAGGATATTGACACAAGCAAAATAGTAAGCATGTACAATGTAATCGACGATTCGGACGACGTTACCGACACAATGGGTCACGGCTCCTTTGTTACCGGCTTAATCGCCGCCGATATAAACAACGGCACCGGCATCGCGGGCATTGCCGACAACGCGGAGATTGCCGTGTACAAAATATTTGAGGACAGCTCAACGGAGCTTAAATACCTTCTCACCGCACTGGATATGGCGATTGAGGACGGCTGCGACGTTATAAATATGAGCCTGGGCATTTCCGAGGACGGAATTAACGACAGCTCCATAGAAGCTCTGGAGGAGCTGATTGACGCGGCGGCGGAAAGGAATATCATAATCGTGGCGGCAGCCGGCAATGACGGAGACAACACGATGAATTATCCTGCGGCGTTTGACAGCGTGATAGGCGTCGGCTCGGTGAGTCAGTCGCTGAAGCACTCGTCGTTTTCAAACAAAAACAGCAGCGTTTTTGTCGCCGCTCCGGGTGAATATATGGCAAGCGCGTGGTACGGCGGCTCCGACAGCTATAATTTGGCTAAAAGCTACAGCTCCTCCTCCGGCACGTCCTTTTCCACGCCGATTGTAACGGCTATGGCGGCGCTGGCGAAGCAGGTTTACGGCGATATAACGATTGACGATGTAAAGGAATTGCTTCAGGACACCTCTCAGGATCTCGGAATGAAGGGGTACGACGTTTCCTACGGCTGGGGCTTGGTGGATATTGACGCGTTCACCGACGAGCTTATAGAAAATTATCTGACGGATATATCGTTAAGCGACGACGGCGAAACGGTAACGGCGCGCAATTTGCACAGCGAGGCGGCAATGTACACCGCCGGATATTCGGACGGGCTTTTAACCTCTATCACAATCGATGAAATCACGGATTCGTCGGCTGAAATAGAGGTTTCCGTTCCCGAGGACTGCGACAGTGTGAGGCTGTTCTTTTGGAGCGGCGTCACACCCGTATGGGACGCGATTGATTTGGATGTTTAAAGTATAACCTAATTCGGCAGGTATATCAACAGATATACCTGCCGGCAGTCTTTTATTTTACCTCTATTCTGAGCTTAAAGTCAAACTCTCTTTCATCAAATCTGTATTCCTTGAGCGGCAGCGGTCCGCAGCTGTTTTGTCCTATGCCGTTTTGCTTATAATCAACGCATAAAACGGTATACCCGCATTTTTCAAGCTCAAAATTATGCGCTTTTTCCGTCAGCTCCTCCTGCGTGTATTCAAGCGCGCTGAACGAAAACGGAATATCCGAGCTTATTTTAAGCCTTTCCGTTTCAACATATCTCACGCC
>JAJQAT010000038.1:0-9323 GCA_021203665.1 Bacillota bacterium | reverse complement strand
TCGGAAGCTTTCGCGGTAAACTCATCGATATACGAGCATAAATGCTTATCGCTGTAGCTTTCGTGCGGTCCGAATCCGTAATAGGTCACATCGGCTCCCGTTGTGAAAAATCTTAGTCCGAACCGAGGCAGCATAGGAAGATTTTCGCCTACCTCAATATGAGCGCTCATATCTATCGTGCCGTCGGCATACACCGTCCAATCCGCCTCAATGTCAAGCGTTTTTCTCTGAGCGGCGGGAATAAGCGCGCTGCGGCATTTTATAATCACTCCGCCGTCACCGCTCTCAAGGGCGCAGTCATAAACATAGCTTTCCTCTCGGTTATAACCGGCACTCTCCCATTCGCCGCGGATATTTCTGTCATTATCGGTCGGAGCGCGCCATACGTTCCACTCGACGGGTCTTTTTACGGCGTCATTGTTCCGTTTTAACGCGCAGAAATTTCCCGCCGCCTTATCGAACACGTATTCAAAATCATTTCCGGAAATTATTATATCTCTTCCGCGCTCAAAAGCGCTTATATCGCCCGACGCGGTTATCTCTTCAAGCTTTGGCACCGTATCCTTTATTATAAGCTGCTCAAATCCCACTTCATAGCCTTTATCCGCCCAGCGTTCGTTATTTTTCTGATACGCCCTAATCATTACAGCATCGCCCTCGGGACGCGGAAAGCTTTTCTTTCCTCTCGGCGGAACATCGAATTGCATTTCAGCACCGTTCACCTCAAAATACAGCTTATCGGAAAGAAATGAAAAATCGTATCTGTTTTCCACAACCATAATATTGCTGTACGCTTTCACCGCGAACGGCTTTACAGCCTGCTTATATTCGAGAAGTCCCGTATGAGGGCGTCTGTCGGGATATACAAGTCCGTCCACGCAGAAATTGCCGTCGTGCGGGTACTCGCCGAAATCGCCGCCGTAATAATATTTGCCGCCGCCCATATCAACGGCGTGATCGCACCACTCCCACACGAACGCGCCGAAAAATCCGTCGTAGCGGTACATTCTGTCAATATATTCCTTGATTCCTCCGGGGCCGTTGCCCATAGCGTGCATAAACTCGCACTGCATATACGGCTTTACCGCGGCAAGGCGTTCCTTTTCGTCCGACGGCAAATCGCTTTCGGAAAGCTTAATCCATTCGCCCGCGCCGCCGTATTCGGTTCCCTTGCCTCCGCTTACTCTGCGCCATACCTTCTCCGACGGATTTTCAAAATAGCTGTCAATCCATTCGTAATCGGCGTACATGGTGCTTTCAACGTCAAGCATCGACAAATCGTTTTTGTGTCCCTCCATTTGCCACATACTGCTCTCATAATGCGTAAGGCGCGACGGGTCATATTCCTTTACCCATCTTCCCGCATTTTCAAAATTCACTCCGTATCCGCCCTCATTGCCGAGCGACCATATGCACACGCACGGTCTGTTCTTATCGCGGATAACATTTCTTTGCACTCTGTCAAGTATAGCCCCGCCCCACGCGGGATCGCAGGCAAGCAATCCGAAGGTTTCCGCCTGTGAGCCGCCGTAAATCGCCGCTGTGCCGTGTATCTCGACATCGGACTCGGCTATTACATAAAATCCGTATTCATCGCAAAGCTGCGTAAGCCACGGCGCGTTGGGATAATGGCTTGTGCGAAGCGCGTTTATATTGTGGCGTTTCATAAGCTTTAAATCCGTTTCGGCTTGGGCGCGGCTTACGGTATATCCCGTCACGGGGTCGCTGTCGTGACGGTTCGCGCCCTTCATTTTTACGGGTCTGTTGTTTAAAAGCACAACGCCGTCTTCAATCCTTATTTCGCGTATTCCTACCCTCTCACGAATGACCTCGTCGTCCGTGATAAGATACAGGGTGTAAAGATACGGATTTTCCGCATTCCATAAAATCGGATTTTTAACGGTTATTTCCTTATCGGCTCCGCTGTATATCACGTCGCCGCCGCTTTCAAGTATAAAGCGCACATCGGTATTCGCGTCGGTTTTCACGGTGATTTTTCCGCTTATATCCGTTTTTATTTCGTAATCGCGTATATGCTTTTCGGGACGGTTTAAAATATATACATCTCTGAAAATGCCGCTCATTCTGAATTTGTCCTGATCCTCGAGATAGCTGCCGTCACACCACTTCATAACAAGAACGCACAAGGTGTTTTCTCCCTTTTTGACCTTATCCGTTATATCAAATTCGGAGGTGGAATGCGACACCTGACTGTAGCCGACAAATTCGCCGTTGAGCCAAACATAAAAGCAGGAATCCACACCCTCAAAATTCAAATATTTTCTGTAATCGTTGTCACTTTCAAAGGTGGTGACATACGCGCCGCAGGGGTTTTCGTAAGGCACATACGGCGGATTATACGGAAACGGATAGCGCGTGTTCGTGTACTGGTGGCAATCATAGCCCTGCGTCTGCCAACAGGACGGGACGGGAATTTTATCAAAGCCGTCCGTATTGCCGTTTATGAAATCATCGGGTATGTCGTCCACGCATTTGCGGTACATAAAATCCCATTCGCCGTTAAGGCTCTGCTTTCTTGAGCTTTCCCCCTTTTTCGCGCTTTCCGTATCGGAATATATTTCGTAATACGCTCTTTTTTCCTCGGTATTTATATGTAAAGCATTTAAGTCATTGTAATATTTTTCTGTTTGCACTCTTACCTACCTCCTTGCATTAATTCATTATACCCTATACCCTCGGAATATGTCAACAAAAATAGTAAAAGGAACAGTGAAAAATATGCTTATCCTTCACTGTTCCTTTCTGTCTGCCCTTGCCATTCAAACTCGTCCGCCGCAAGGCGCACAAGTCCCTTTTTTACGCTTAAAAGTCCGTCTTGGCACCACGCAGTTTTTTCGGCGCCGTTTTCGTCGGTAACGCGCGATTGCCCCGCCGCGGCGGGCGTCACGTAGTCCGCGTGTCCGCTGAGGATGCAAGCATCTCCCTCCGCGGTTCGCACGACTATTTTTCGCGCCTGTCCGTCATACATCAACCCGTCCGGCGTCACTATCTGTAAATGAAATGTGTTCATTATCCTACAGCCTCATTTTTTCGTATTTTTCCCAAACCTCGTCTATTCCTCCGACAAACAAAAAGCAGGATTCGGGGATTTCGTCGCACTTTCCCTCGATTATTTCCTTAAACCCGCGGATAGTTTCCTTTATAGGCACATACTTACCCTGCATACCGGTAAATTGCTCCGCCGCGGAAAACGGCTGCGACAGAAATCTCTGCACCTTTCTCGCCCTGTTTACGGTATTTTTATCCTCATCGCTAAGCTCGTCCATACCCATAATCGCGATTATGTCCTGCAGCTCGGTATAGCGCTGAATTATTCGCCGAACCGTTCCGGCTGTTTCGTAATGCTCCTTTCCGACAATATCGGGCGACAGTATTCTCGACGCGGATTCCAACGGGTCAACCGCCGGATAAATTCCGAGCGACGAAATACGCCTTGACAGAACAGTCGTAGCGTCAAGATGAGCGAACGCGGCAGCCGGAGCCGGATCCGTCAGGTCGTCCGCCGGCACGTATACCGCCTGGACAGAAGTGATTGAACCGTTCTTTGTCGAGGTTATTCTCTCCTGCAATGCTCCCATTTCCGTTGACAGCGTAGGCTGATAACCCACTGCCGACGGAATACGTCCGATAAGCGCCGACACCTCGGAGCCTGCCTGAGTAAATCTGAAAATATTATCTATAAAAAGCAGCACGTCCCTATTCTGTTTATCGCGAAAATATTCCGCCATTGTAAGACCGGTAAGCGCGACTCTCATTCTCGCTCCGGGCGGCTCGTTCATCTGACCGTACACAAGCGCGGTTTTGCCCAAAACGCCCGATTCCTTCATCTCGTTATACAGGTCGTTGCCCTCGCGCGTCCTCTCGCCTACGCCCGCAAATACGCTTATACCGCCGTGCTCCTTGGCAATGCTGTTTATAAGCTCCATTATAAGAACCGTTTTGCCCACACCCGCGCCGCCGAACAATCCTATTTTGCCGCCCTTTGAATACGGCGCGATAAGATCCACCACCTTTATACCGGTTTCAAGCATTTCCGTCGTCGGGTCCCGGTTGTCAAATGACGGCGGCTCGCGGTGTATGCACCATTTTTCCGCCGCTTTTGGCGGCGGCATATTATCAACCGTTTCTCCCAAAACATTAAATATTCTGCCCAATGTTTCATCACCCACCGGAACGCTTATGCCCGTGCCGGTGTCCCATGCCGCCATACCGCGCGCAAGTCCGTCCGTGGAACCCATTGAAATACACCTTGCCACATTATCTCCGGCGTGCTGCATAACCTCCGCGACAAGCCTTTTGCCGTCATACTTGATTTCTATCGCGTTTAAAAGCTTCGGCAGTGAATCCTCGTCAAACCTTATGTCTATTACCGGCCCTATTATACGGACTATTTTACCTATATTGCTCATATTATTCTCCTTATGCCATCACGCGGAAAAGAAGCAAGCAGATTGCCGTTATGAGAGACGACGGCGTATAAATATACTCCGAGTCTCGAATAATGGTAAGATGCGCCGCTTATTTTTCGCGTCCGGCTATAATTTCCGTAAGCTCCTGCGTGATATTTGTCTGCCTTGCCCTGTTATATTCAAGGCTTAAAGAGTCAATCATCTCTGACGCGTTATTCGTCGCCGATTCCATCGCGTTGCGTCTTGCGGCTGTTTCCGACGCGACCGTCTCGGATACGGCTCCGTATATCATACCGGAAATATAATGAGGTATGATTTTTTCAAACGCGGTTTCGGCGTCGGGTTCATATATTATAAGGCTGTAGGCTGTGTTTTTCATTCCGGATTTTGTATCCTCCTGCCTTATCGGCAGTACGCTCACCGTTTTAACCTCATTTTTAAGCGCGTTCACAAAAGCCGTATATGACAGCGTAAGCCTTGAAAAATCACCGTTTTTATACCCCTCGGCAAGCATACCTCCGATACGGCGGCAATCGGAAATACGTATATCCTCCGCCCTTGCGTAATCGGCGGTATAAATATCCGCGCCGCCGAAATGCTCGACCGCCTTTTTGCCTATCGGAAAAATTATATCGTCCTCACGCGCGTCAAGCGACCTGAAGAGATTATGATTATATCCGCCGGCAAGTCCTCTGTCGCCGGCTATCACAACGCGGCACACTCTGCCCTCCGTTTCGCGCGTGAATACGGACGAAAAATCCTTATTGTCCTTTGCAATGTCATCTATCGTTTCACGAAGTATATTGAAATACGGTCTGCACCGCTCTATCCTCTCTGCTGCCGAGCGCATTTTTGACGCCGCCACAAGCTCCATTGCCTTTGTAATCTGCATTGTGGCGCTTATGCTCCTTATTCTGTTTTTGATTGCCTTCATTGATGACGCGGACATACAAAATTACTCCTTAAATCTCTTTTTACATTCCCTAATCGCGTCAAGCAGCTTTTGCTCCGTATTTTCGCTTAAATCGCCGCTTTCGCTTATCTCCTCGATTATGTCGTATGAATTATTTTCAATATATTCAAACAGCGCCCTTTCAAAGTCCCGTATTTTATCAACGGGTATGTCCTTTGTCATATCGTTTATTACGGCGTATATCAGAGCCACCTGCAGCTCAACCCTTACCGGCTCGTTTCTGCCCTGTTTTAAAATTTCCACAATTCTCTCGCCCTTGGCAAGGCGCGCCCTTGTATCCTTGTCCAAATCGGAGCCGAACTGCGCGAACGCCTGCAGCTCGCGGTACTGCGAATATGCGAGCTTTAAGCTTCCCGCAACCTTTTTCATAGCCTTAATCTGAGCGTTTCCTCCCACGCGCGACACGCTTATGCCCGGATTTACCGCGGGCATTATTCCCGAATGGAAAAGCTCCGTTTCAAGAAATATCTGTCCGTCGGTAATTGAAATCACATTGGTCGGTATATATGCCGACACATCGCCCGCCTGCGTTTCTATTATCGGCAGCGCGGTAAGAGAGCCGCCGCCCAAATCGTCCGAAAGCCGCGCCGCTCTTTCAAGCAAGCGCGAATGCAAATAGAATACATCTCCCGGATATGCCTCGCGTCCCGGCGGACGCCTTAAAAGCAGCGACAGCGTTCTGTACGCTACGGCGTGCTTTGACAGGTCGTCATATATTATAAGCGCGTCCTTTCCGTTGTACATAAAATATTCGCCCATGGCGCAGCCGGAGTACGGCGCTATATATTGCAGCGCCGGCGCTTCCGAGGCTGTAGCGGAAACTATAATTGTGTAATCCATTGCGCCGGCTCTTTCAAGTGTGTCCGCTATCGCCGCGACAGTGGAGCGTTTTTGTCCTATTGCCACATAAATGCACACCACACCCGAATTTTTCTGATTTATTACAGTATCCACCGCTATCGCGGTTTTGCCCGTCTGGCGGTCGCCTATTATCAGCTCGCGCTGTCCGCGTCCTATAGGTATCATAAAATCAATCGCTTTAATTCCCGTTTGCAAGGGTACGCTTACGGATTTACGCTCGATTATTCCCGACGCTCCGGTCTCTATGGGACGGTATTCCTCCGCGCCCAAGCCGCCCTTGGAGTCAATCGGATTTCCGAGCGCGTCCACAACGCGTCCGAGCAGATTATATCCCACCGGCACATTCACCCCGCGCCCCGTGCGCTTTGCCGCCATACCCTCCTTTATTTCGGCGTCACTGCCGAGAATTACAACGCTGACATTATCCTCGTCAAGATTGAGCGCCATTGACATTATGCCGCCCTCAATCTCGATAAGCTCTCCCGCCATACAATTCGCAAGACCGTGTATGCGGGCGATTCCGTCGCCGACCTCTATGATGTATCCCGTTTCCGTTTCGGTTATAACGCTTTCGTAATTCTTTATACGGTCCTTTATAATCTTGGTTAAATCCTGCATTTTTTGCTCCTATGTCAATTTTGAATCAGCTCTTTTTTCAGATTTTCCAATTCTGTTTTTATGCCCATATCAATACGAACACCGTCGGTTTCTATTATGATACCGCCCAAGCATTTTTCATCTGTGCGTTTTTTCAGCACGACCCTTCCGCCTGTTTTCATCTCGAGTTTTTTAATCAGCTTATCCTCGTTTGGCTTGCTCAAGGGCTTTGCTGTGGTGACCTTTACGATTCTTATATTGTTATCCGCGTTATAGCGACTTTCGTATTCCTTAAAGCATTCGCCGATGCGGTGTGCCATTCTCTTTTCGCAAAGGAGCCTCAGAAAATTCAGCGTGTATATGTGTACTCTGCCGCTGAAATCGTGAGTGAGAATATCCGTTATCTCGCCTTTTTTAATTCGCGGCGAATCAAGTATTTTCGCATAACCGCTGTTTTCTTCAAAAAGCGCCGTCACGCTTTTCATATCGCGCATTATATCCTCCGCCGCGCCCTCCTCCTTTGCAAGAGAATACAGCGCCGCGCCGTATTTTTTCGCCATATTTGCCACCTAAATTCTGTCTATCATATCGGAAATCAATTTTTCATCGTCATCTTCGCCAAATCTCTTACCGATAAGCTTTTCCGCAATGTCCGCAGCCATTTTTGCAATGTCGGCTCTCGCCTCGTTTACCGCGTTTTTCTTATCGCGCTCCGCCTGTTTACGCGATTTTTCCATTATACGCCTTGCCTTGTCCGACGCCTCGGTCACAATACTGTCCGAGCGTCGGTCAGCCGTTTCCAGAGCTGTTTTTATTATTCCGTCCGCCTCGGCTTTTGCCGATAAGAGCTTTCCCTCATATTCGGCTTTCATATTCTCCGCTTTGCTTTCCGCAATGCCGGCGGCTTTATATGAATCCTCTATTTCCGCGGCGCGCTCGGCAAGCATTTTATTCACAGGCTTAAATAAAAATTTTTTCAAAAGTAAAAACAGAATAATAAGGTTTGCCCATGTGAAAATCATTGTCCATATGTCAATGGACACAAACGGTAAATATTCCTCCATTTCCGTCAATCCTTTCCGAGATTTAGAGAAGTCCGACAAGCGGATTTGCAAACAGCAGTATAAGCGCCACGACAAGTCCGTAAATACCGGTAGATTCCGCCACAGCACAGCCAAACAGCATTGTGGATGTGACCGCGCCTCTTGCCTCGGGCTGTCTGCCGACTGCCTCCGCCGCCTTACCCGCCGCGAATCCCTGTCCTATACCGGGTCCCACACCCGCTATCATCGCCAATCCCGCGCCTATCGCCGATGCCGCCAAAACTATTGCTCTTTCCATAATTTTTATCTCCTTTTGTTTTTATCTATTCTCCCGCGCCCTGCACAAATACCATTGTCAGCATACATATAATATACGCCTGCAAAAAGCTTGTGAACAAATCGAAATATACCGACAGCACAGCCGGTAATCCAACCTGAAAAATCGGTATCGACGCGAAAAAATCATTCGGTATCCGCGAAAATACCGCCGCGCTCAGGCTTGCCAGTCCGCCGTACACCAAGGAGGTTATAACAAGTCCCGCCGCGATGTTGCCGAAGTGACGAAACGTCATACTCACCGGATTCGCTATCTCGCTTATGATATTAAGCGGCGTTATAAACGGCACAGGCTCGGCAAATGATTTAAGCCACCCGAAAATGCCGTGATTTTTTATATTGTTTGCTTGAATTAACAGAAACGTGACTACAGTCCACGCGAGAATAACGCTTAAATCCGCCGTTATCGGGCGCATACCCGTAAGCGCGGACAGACTTCCGACAATGGAAAGCAAAAACAGTGTCCCGATATACGGCGCAAATCCAATATACCGCTCTCCCATAACGTCCGTTACCATACCGTAGAGCATATCGATTAATTTTTCGAGCGCAAGCTGTTTTTTGGAGGGATTTCTCCGCTCAAGTCCGTGAGTGAGCCATATCGACGCCGCAGCAAGCGCAGCCATAATAATCCACATATTCACTATGCTTTCGGACACCTTAATACCACCGAAAATCGGTATTGTGAATATAACCTTAGGTCCGTTCATCGTCCGATTTCCTTTCCTTGTTTCTTACGGCATTTAATATGAATATGGCAATCTGCGGAAAAATCAGCGGAATTATCACGCATACATAGTTTAAATAGCTCACCCTCATCGCCCATACCACAGCGGCGGCGATTATCGCAAGGCGTCCGATATACCCGAATCCCATAAGTCCCGCCGCGCCGCGCTCGGCGGACACGCATTTCTCAAGGATAATTCCCATAAGCGCGAAATTAATTATCGCGGCGGCGCAGCCTAAAAGCGTTCCCAGCACCGCCGCGTATCCGAAATACCCTGCGGGAACGGTAATCAAAATCTGCAAAATTCCGAGAACGCCCGTGAAAACGGCGATGTTTCTTATTTCCCTTATCAGCAT